>JADZCV010000031.1 GCA_020851375.1 Nitrospirota bacterium
ATACTTCTCACCATACTGCTCTTCTTTATTGTTCTCCGACATGATTGATCCCCCCTTTGTTATCTCCAGGATCATCATGTCATATCAGGTAAATCAGGGGAAGATGGGGTTAATTAAACGCTTACACTGCTATTGCGGTCTTGTTGCCGCCAGTATTGTTCATACTATCGAAACCGCTACCGCCCAGATAGGTGGAGTAGACGAGTGTCGGATCTATGATGAGCGGATAATCTTTGTCATAGGAGGCTAATTCAAAGGTATAGGCAAATTCCCCCTCACCACTCCCCTCTCCAGTAATGGGAGAGGGAGATTTATTGGGTTCATTCATTACAAGAACATCATTTGACAAAAGCTTAAATTTGCCATCTACTTCAATCTTATTTCCATTAATCATTTGATAGATGTGCGGTTTCTTTTGTATCATTTTGCCTTCTCTGAGTGCAATCTCAAGATTGCCATCATCTATTACCTCTAACCCCTTTATTCCATTATATGCAAATTGTACTTTTGATGAGTCAGCTCCAGCCTTTACGATGATGTCATATTCCATCTGGCGGTTGTTACCGTAAAATTTAATGTCGATGCCGGTATAAACTTCTTTGTACAATACAGCCTTGTATGTAGGGATGCTGGTTTTCCATTTCTTTGGATCATTGCCGATGAAGTAGTTGACCTTGCCCTCTTGCGGATCTACGGCGATAATCTCAGGGTTGGGGTTGGCGTTGAGGAAGGTGAGATTAACAATGTCCGTAGAGTTTCCCTCACCCTGACCCGCCCCCGCAAGGGGGGAGGGAATTTGTTTCATGACCTCATTCTTAGTACTAACAGGAGGTAAAATTTCTGCTTTCTTACTTACAACATCCTGCTTTCCGCTATGTACTAACGATATAGAGACCCCTTCCTTTGTAAAGAATGTCGCATGACCATTTCCCCTTTCATAGAAATTTACTTTTTCATTTACCTGTCCATTGTTCTGTATAAAGTAGAGGGGAAGTTTGCCATAGGTTTCATTGATCTGTACTTTCTGAGGCTCAGTAATATCCCCGCCCTTATCCGCTTCTATCATTGGGGATGGAATGGGAGACTGTTTCGCTTCGCTCGTCATGACACTGACTACAAGTGTCAGGATTAACGTCAGGAGGATCGTTATAGCCCGTGATGCGTGTCTGCTCTGCGCAGGCTTGAAGCTTGCGTCTACAAGGTCTGAATTATAAGGGGTTAACAAGAGAGGTTTTCTACTGACTGACTGACTGACTGACTGACTGACTGCAATTTGTTGGCCACAGGCCATAATGTGAATCAGATTGGTTCATTGCAATGCCCTCCCCGTATCTATAATTCCGTGAAAAACAAAAAAAGCCGGACCGCTGAAGTCACAATAATCGCAAAATTAATGTCACCTCGGCAGCCCGGCTTGCTTTTGTTTTATCTAAGCCCCGTTGCTTTGCGTCCTGCCCTCACGGACAGTTTGCTATGCTAGAAGGTGCTGATTAAGTTGCCAATTCCTTCCCTTTCAGGATGGCATCTTAAGACACATTCCTCCTTGCAATACAGATAATTTTTGCTAAATATTTATCATACCAATAGTTGCATGTCAAGCAATATTTAGAATATTTAGAATATATTTGAATTTTTAATTTTTAATTTTTATTTAATTGACTCCTCCCCCACTCCTTGATATTATTTCTACAAATCATAATAAATTATGGATTCTGGAAATGAAATATTCAGAGTTTAAGGCTAAGATTCAAAATTTCCCTGTGTTTTCCTCCTCACACCTCCCGGCTCTCGGTGGTAATGAAAAGCTTCTTAGAAATCAGATCAGCAGTTGGAAAAAAAAGGGGCTTATGCTGGAACTTAGAAAGGGCTTATACGTCTTGAACGAGAGCGACAGGAAAATCGCTCTATCCCGGCCATTTCTGGCCAATCAAGTCTACTCACCCTCTTATGTCAGCACAGAGTATGCCTTAGGATTTTATGATCTCATCCCGGAAAGGGTAGCGGATGTAACATCCGTGACTACGCGGAAAACAGCCAGCTTTGAGAACCCATTTGGCCTGTTCCTATATCAGCATGTAGGTATACCCTGTTTTGGTGGTTTTATTGAAAGAAAAGATGAAAATGGCCTCCCTTTTATGATCGCTGCCCCTGAGAAGGCCGTCATTGATTTCCTCTATCTTAACCTGGCAAGGTTTGAACCAGGCCAGCCGGAGGTTTTTGAGACGTCGTTCCGTTTCCAAAACCTTGATCAGCTGGACCTCGGGTATATGGACACCCTTACTCCTGTCTTTCATAGTAAAAAATTAATGCGGATCGTAGCAATGCTTGTTAAGTTTATCAAAGGGGGATGAGATTTGCTTGATGTCTTGAAGAAACAGATTGCGGGATTACCAACACGGGAAGAAAAACTCAATCATCTGCGGGAGTTTCTGCAGATCCTTATCCTGAAGATCATTTACGACACAGGTTATTTCAGAAATCTGAGCTTTGTCGGAGGGACGGCACTTCGTATCCTATATGGCTTACGGCGATTCTCCGAAGACCTGGACTTTTCATTGTTTGAAAAGTCTCACTATAACTTCCGGAAATTCGGAAATTGCCTTCATCAACATCTGAGAAACTACGGACTGGAGGCAGACTGTAAGATGCAACAAAAAAATGCCGTTCAAAACATCGAGATACGGGTCACAAATATGCTGTTGCCCCTTGGCTTATCTTCTCACAAAGGAGAAAAGCTGTTTGTCAAATTGGAAATTGACAGCAATCCGCCTGAGGGAGCAATAACTGAGATGTCGCTGGTAAACAGGACCTATGTGTTTACGGTTACCCACTATGACATCCCCTCGCTTTTTGCTACAAAGATTCATGCCTGCTTCTTCCGGGGGTTCGTCAAAGGAAGAGACTTCTATGACCTCCTATGGTATCTGGGAAAAAGGGTCAAACCCAACTTCATTCTTCTCAATAATGCGATTCAACAGACCCATCCTGAAAGGATTCCTGTTATGGAGAACAATTTCAAAGAATTTCTGGAAAATGAATTAAGTAAGATTGATTTTAAGAAGGCGCAACAAGATGTCGCCAGGTTTCTGGAAGATAAGCACGAACTTAAACTGATAGACCGGAAAATCTTCCTGGCAGCTTTATAGGCATATATCCATAGTCGGCCTTTATTTTGTGACTATCGGATCGGTCGGACTGTTAATAGTATTTATATCATAACTTTCGTGGGGCCGGAGGGTAGGAGTTCGATCTGGAAGAGCCTCGGCCATCGTTTGCCGGTCACAAAGAGTCGGTCCCCCTCGGCGTCATAGGCAATGCCGTTTAAGACGCCGGCCCCTTTGCGCTCCTCCGGGGAGAGGAGACCGGCCAGGTCTATCCAGCCCGTCACCTGTCCGGTCTGTGGTGATATCCGGGCGATCCAATCCGTCTGCCAAGACCCTGTGTAAAGGCCTCCCGGTCATGAGGATAGGACTTAATGACCCTGTAAGTGTAGACCGGAGTTCCTGCCTGGGGGGTGGGTGAAGGGCTGACCAGGGCCGTTGACGAAGGGGGCACGGTAGCCGGGAGTGCTGCCGGACTCGCATAGGACGCCAGCATCCAGGCAATGAGAGTAAGCCAGGGAGACAGGCCTACGAAGAGGCGCCAGGCATGTCCCCTTTTATTACTTTCTTTTATTACTTCATCCGCGCTATCATGCCACCGATTCATTAAACAAAGATGACCTTAAAATCAAGTACGTCCCGTATTGCAATAAAGTCTTTTTTGTTTTGTGTATAAAGAGTAGCCCCCATACTCCTGACTGAGGCTGCAATCAGGCAGTCATTCGTGATTGATGCGGATTTTTTGATGGTATAGCCTTTTGCAACGTGGAGCCTGGAGATAAGTTCTGCTGCCTTTTCATAATCTGTGATCGAGGGGGCCCAAATTCTATTAACCTGCCTGAATAAATAGAATATTTCATTTATGGCTTTTAACGCTTTCTTTGTGTGTGCGCCGGCCCTGAGTTCCATATATACAATTGAAGAGAGGTAAATTATACCAGTTGAGAGGAAAATTTCACTATATAAATCCGGGTTGGAAAAACGGTCTATAAAGATATTTGTATCGATAACTTTTTTAATCATAGACCTTTTTTATCTTTGTGCCTTTATATTTCTTAAATATACCTTCAAGCTCAATTTTCCCTGCTGCCATATCCAATGCCTTTTTTAATGCCTCTACGTTGTCTTTAACTCCAAAAGTTTTTCGAACTTTATCAATATCGCTTCTCTTAACCTCTATATGATCAATTCTTACAACATTATGTGTCTTTGCCATTTTTATTACCTCCTAATCTTCTATAGCATAAAAATATCACAATTCTGATTATTCATCCAGTTGGTCTTTGCGGATATTACAGGAGGATTTGCTGAAATGTCAATTCACGTGCAGAATTGCAACCTCTCTGTATTTGACAATTTCTGATATCCATCATATAATAATGCACATAATATGTGCAAATAAGCAGAGGAAGTTCCGGAATGAGAAAGAATATAACTCTGGCAGTTGATGAAAAACTCCTGAGGAAGGCCCGCTCTGTTGCATCGCAAAAGCATACCACGATAACGCATCTGATCAGGGAATATCTGGAAAACTATATCAGACAGAATGAGGCATACGATGATGCCATGTTGAGGATGCTAAAACGTTTCTCCCGTAAACCACTTTCCGTGGGTAGTAAAAAGTGGAAACGCGAGGATCTACATGAGCGATAGGTTGTTTTTCGACACAAACATACTGGTATATGCCTTTGATAAGTCTGACACGGAAAAGCATAATATTTCAGCACGGCTTATTAAAACCGCCTTTGAGAATAGAAACGGTCACATAAGCACTCAGGTACTCCAGGAATTCTTTGTAGTAACCACACAAAAGATTGAAAAAACACTTACCATTAATGAAGCCAGAGATATTATTAATGATTTTCCTGTATGGACTGTTGTTGACACGAATCTGCAGGTTATCTTGCAGGCTATTGAGGTCATGAAAGAATATCACCTCTCCTTCCGGGACTCCCTGATTGTGTGTACAGCAAAAGTAGCAGGTTGTAACATTATTTATACAGAGGATTTATCACATCAACAAATAATAGGGAATACCAGGATTATTAACCCTTACCGTCCACTGCCACCTCCAGTCTCCCGTCAGTAAGTTGGATGCAGATAACTGCACTTGCCTTTGGCGCCCGTTATTGTGGGGCGCCACTTCAAACACCTCCACAAGTCCTATTCCTGTTTTATTGACCTCTCACCATCTCTTATTCCCGTTTCTTTCTGCCGGTCGTTGTTTCGATTAGCGAGATAGACTTCAGGGTTTCATAGGCGCCGGCACTGCCGGCAATCCCCATATCCCAGAATAATTCAAGTGCCTCCCTCGTTGTTATATCCAGAACTTCAGCAGCCTCTCTAAGGCTGATTTCACCACGGCCGTAACTATCTCCAAGATATTTTTCGGCTCCGAGCCTTAAGAATTTCCTCAAGGTTGTAGGTTCATCAATCTTTTCCCTGTGTTTTACAAATCTAACCGCTTCAAGCAGGTTATCCGGCAATCTCAAAGCTTTTGCTTTCATGACTTCTCCTCCACGTAAAACCTTGCAATAATGTATTCCTCGTTGCTGATGTAGGGTTTCAATGCATCCAGTAATTTTGACGCTTTTTTTTTCTGAACCTTTCCGCTTTTGAACAGATATAGAATGCAGGCAGCCGGAGTCAAATAAGGTATTCTTAACGCATCAAGCTTTTTTAAGAATCTCCTGTCATCGCTTGCAATGGCGTCATAGCCTCCTTCCATATACAGTGACATGACTTCCTTTTCTCCTTTTGAGGAGGGGATTGCTGGAATACTTTTCCCCTGATCTTTAACAACGCGCAAGCCCTTTTTATCAATATTCCCCTCAATGATAACGGCATCCTCATAACCTTGTTTCTTCGCCTCATCAACAGTTTCCTTCTTAACAAGGGCGGGTATAAACACCGCCATTCCATTGATAACGTCCTCTTTAGCCCCTGCTTTAGTAAGTTTGACAAGACAGTCCGAATCCATAACTATTTTCATGTATCATAATGTAATCTTATGGATACAGATTGTCAAGGCTTAGTGTCAAGCCTGTCAAGCCAATTTAAGAAATAACGGGACGGTTCTATTTAAGTGGTTATAATGTTTATAAATAGAACCGTCCCCTTTTATTACTCCAATCACCTCAAGATTCAAGACCCCTTGTGGCTGGTGTTACGGCGCTACTTCAAACACCTCCACAAGTCCTATGCCTGTTGTGTTGTTGACCCCGCTTACTACGGCTGAGTAACTGCCGGAGGGCAGGGTTATCAGCATCGCTGACTCATTGGAACAGCCAGGAGGCGCTGTGCCCTGCCCGGGGTTTGGTGTACACGGGTCTAAGCCGGTAGCCGTTATCTCAGCCGGTGTGCCGCAGACAAACCCGCTGCCTGCACAGAGTGGATCACCCTGATTGCCCCAGTTGTCATTCTGCGCAATATATGCCCCTGCAGTGGATGAGTAGCGCCTCATGTACGGATTCGACAGCGTCCCTGTCATATTAAACGGCGCCCCGCTCATGGATGGGCCACGGCCCCTGATCATCACGGTCTTTGAAGTGCTGCCGCTGATAATAAAGCCGCCAATCTCACGGTCGTTCCTATACAAAATGGCACGGGTGGAGATGTTGGACAGCTTTGAAATAACTGTTAGTGTGAAGCTGGCTGTACACCAGCAACCGCAACAGCAGTACGTGCCTGAGCTTTTCCATAGCCAGCCAGAGTAAACAGAATGGTTAATATCCCCATTATCAATAGGAGCGTTCTTTTTCTATCTACTGGTTTGTGAGGAATTAACGAGAGTGATTTTTTACTGACTGACTGCAATTTGCCGGCCACAGGCATAACTTGGATTAGATTGGATCATTGCAACGCCCTCCTGTGATAGTGTCTCATATTTTCACATTGTCTTTTTGACGTTTTTGTATATAATAAAATTACGCCGCAATAACTACGGGAACTTCAAATGCCGCAGTCCAAACAATATCAATTCACCATTATCATTGAGCCTTGTGAAGAGGGTGGTTACTTTGCCAGATGCCCTGCCTTTCCTGGCTGCCATGTGGAGGGTGATAATTACGAAGATACCCTCCATGAGATGCGGGCAACCATCCAGAGTTTCATCGAGGACTACATCAAAAACGGTGAATCCATTCCGGATGATGAAGTAACCGTTACCTCACTCAAGATAGCTGTATGACGCCTCACTTTCCAGCCATGACATCCAGCGAAGTCGTGGCTATACTCAATAAACTCGGTTTTAAATTCCTTCGTCAGTCTGGCTCAAGTCATGCTATTTATAAAAGGGCATCTGATGGAAAGCGGACTACTGTCCCTGTCCATCCTGGCAAAATACTGAAACGGAAAACACTCAAATCTATCATTGAAGATACCGGCCTTACCGTTGATGAATTCATGCAACTGGGTCACAAATAAAAAAGCCGGACCGCTTAAGTCACAATAATTACAAAATTATTGTCACCTCGGCAGCCCGGCTTGCTTTTGTTTTATCTAAGCCCCGTTGCTTTGCGCCCTGCCCTCACGGACAGGTTGCCCTGATAGAAGGTGTTTCAATCTTAGATGTTGGCGACAGCGTAATTTATGGCCAACTATCTTTAATGGCTATTTATTTATCAAAACGGCACAGAGATGTCAAGCTATTTTTATATCTTTATTTTGCTCTTGTAGCTAAATAGTAGGGGTTATTTAGTGGGGCCGGAGGGTAGGAGTTCGATCAAAAATAACGGGGCGGTTCCATTTCTAAATAGAACCGTGCCACTTTATTGCTCCCGGTCTTGCTTTTTGAAAGAAAACCGTTTAAAATTTAAATCAAATGAAGCAATCAACAGATGTCCTCCGTAAAATAGAAATTATTGAAGAGGAAATATTTGATCTTAAATTATCCCTTCTCAGGAAGCTTACCCCGGCTAAGAAAAATCTTCTCTCTCTCAAAGGGATACTTGAGGGCATAGATATATCTGAGGAAGATATTGAAGAAGCTCAGAAGTCGCTTTACAGTAAAACCGGCATATAGAAACAGATCAAGCTTCCTCACCGATACACATGCCCTGCTATGGCATTTTACCAACAGCAATAGGATAAGCACAAAAGCAAAAGACATTTTTGATAAATGCGAAGAAGGCCATTGTGTTATCTTCATCCCTTCTATTGTCATTGCAGAGTGTTTAAGGATCTTTAATAGAAAGAAAATCGCTTTCAATTTTATAACCTTATTTGATCAGATCAGGGAAAGTGAAAATTATGCCATCATCCCTCTGGATCAAAGAGTCCTCCTTCAGATGACAGAAACCACAGAAGTTACTGAACTCCACGACAAGATTATTGTTGCAACAGCACAGCTCCTGGATGTCCAGCTTATTACGAAAGATTCCTTTCTTAGAAAACTAAAAAACATAAAGACTATATGGTAGTAATAATATGGGGTCACGGCGCCACTTCGAACACCTCCATAAGTCCTATTCCTGTTGTATTGTTGACCCCGCTTACAACTGCTGAGTAACTGCCGGATGGCAGGGTTATCAGCATCGCTGACTCATTGGAACAGCCGGGAGGTGCAGTGCTCTGCCCGGGGTTTGGTGTACACGGGTCTAAGCCGGTAGCCGTTATCTCTGCAGGTGTGCCGCAGACAAATCCACTGCTTGCACAGAGTGTATCACTCTGATTGCCCCAGTTGTCATTCTGCGCTATATAGGCCCCTGCAGTTGATGAATAGAGCCTCATGTACGGATTCGACAGTGTACCTGTCATATTAAACGGCGCCCCGCTCATGGACTGGCCCCTCGCACGAAGCAGTAACTTCTTGCTCCCTGTCCCGGCATCCACTATGAATCCGCCTATCATCCTGTTATTGCCGGTCAGCACCTTCGCACGGGTGGATATGTTAACCAGCTTCGATGTCGTACTGCCATCTATATCAAATATCTCCACAAGGCCTGTCCCCGTCCCGTTGTTTACCCCGCTAAACACCGCACTGTAAGCACCAGGCGGGAGAGTAATCTGGATGGCTGACTCATTGGAACATCCGGGAGGTAAAGTGGTCTGACCGGGGTTGGGCATGCACGGATTATAAATCGAAGCCGTTATCTCTGCGGATGTAGCACAGACATGACCACTGCTTGAACAGAGAGGATCACTCTGATTGCCCCAGTTGTCATTCTGAGCGATATAGGCCCCTGCACCGGATGAATATAGTCTCAGATATGGATTTGACAATGTCCCTGTCATATTAAACGGCGCCCCGCTCATCGAAGGACCACGTCCCCTGATCATAACAGTCTTGGGAGTGCTGCCGCTGATAATAAAGCCGCCAATCTCCCTGTCGTTTCCTGTGCCTACGTAGGCGCGCGTGGAGATGTTGGTCATCCTGGTTGCTATAGTGGTCAAATCTGAACCATTGCAGTCCTGGTCTATCCCATCGTTGGGTATCTCCGTGGCTCCGGGATGGATCGAGGCGTTGTTGTCGTTGCAGTCGGTGTCATCCAGGACGCGGCCTGACGGCAGGGAACAGGCCAATACGGCATCAGAGGCATCTCCATAACCATCGCCGTCCTGGTCCCGGTAATATGATGTTAACGTAAACCCATCGTCTATCTGGCCATCGCAGTTATCGTCCACGCCATTACAGCTTTCTGTCGCTCCCGGATGGATTGACGCGTTGGCGTCGTTGCAGTCAGTGTTGTCTGACACATACCCAGAAGGCGCTGTACATGCCTGCGTTGTTATTGAAGCATTGCCATATGTATCTGTATCTGCATCACGGTAATAGGTATTATTCACACCCTCGTCCGTTGAACCATTACAGTTATCATCTATATTATTACAGACCTCTGGTGTAGCACCGGCAAAAGGATTACATGAATTGCCTCCCCATGTACCGGCTGTACATGTCTCAGTACCTGTGTTGTTAGAGCACGCTCCCACACCACAAGTCGTTTGACGGCTCAGATTCTCATCTACCTGTCCATTACAATTATCATCTATATTGTTACACACCTCAGCAGAGGGCTGACCTGGTTGGGCATTGCACACTGTACTATTCCCGTCAGCGCTACAGACCTTTGTGCCTGAACGCATGCAGGCTCCAATACCAGAAGAGCAGACTACACCTACATCAAAACCTTCATCTATTTGATTATTACAATTATTATCTATGCCATCACATACCTCTGGATAATATTTATTTCTTTTTGGATTACCATCATCACAATCATCAGCATTTGCCACGTATCCTGTGGGTGCCCATCCAGGATTTGTTTTGTTCGGGTCTATATTACAATCATCTATGTGAACAGAAGGATCTCCATAACCATCCCCATCAACGTCACGATAAAAGGTCTTAAGTATACAAACGTCTGAGGTTACATCTCTTGTGTTTCCTGCCGCATCAAAAAGTCTTGCTTGTATCCTATAAGTATCTCCAGGCTGTAAATAACTTATAGAAAAATCCAGATTTGCAGAAAAGCTGCAATTCTGTCTTGGTTCGCCACAATTGTTGATAGAAGAATCGTATAAAAATACTGGATTGGCCCCCCTTCTCCAAGGTGTTGCATCCCAAATTCCAACATGGTCACCAACTCTTATATTATCATTCACGTTCCCGCTAAAATTAACCAAAGCCAATGGGACTTTTACTCCTTGCTGAGCAGGAGAAATCGAGGTTATTTGTCCTGTAGGTAGCGTTTTATCAACCGTAATATAAAAAATAGCACCATTAGCCATCCAATTGTTATTTCCCCAAGGCCTAAACCATATTTGATGATCACCTTCAGACAGCGTCTGAGGAATATTTATACCGAACCAAAACTTAGCGTCGTTATTAGTATAAGTCGTTTCTTGGTTTCCTGAGATCGAGTCATTATCAAAAGAAATTACTCTTTGTCTATTAAGCCAATTAGGCGGGGGGCAAACCCCATTACTATTAGTAACGCAAGTAGCGTTTGGATAAACATCGCTATTATAACGAGTTATTCCGTCGGTATAAACAGACACAATCTCTACATAATTAGGATTAGCATACCCACCATAATTTTGCCACGTGACACCATTGTCTAAATTTCTGTACAAAAGCCACCAAGTGTCAGAATCCCCAGGTTTATAATAAGCACGGGTGTTAGGATATTGTCCCACTTTACCAGCTGTCAAAGCAAAAACAGGTTTAGAGAAGACGCCAGCTAAGATGGTAAGGATGAACGCCAGCAGGATCGGCATAGCCCATGGGGCATGTCTTCGCAGGCTCAAACCTGCGGCTGCAATGTTGTGATTTTGAGAGATTAATGAGGGAGATTTTCTACTGCCTGCCTGACTGACTGACTGACTGACTGACTGACTGCAATTTCTCGGCCACAGGCCATAACTTGAAATAGATCGTCTCATCGCATTGCCCTCCCAGTATCTATAGTTCCTGTTATAAACAAAAAAAGCCGGACCACTGAAATCACAATAATCACACAATTATTGTCACCTCGGCAGCCCGGCTTGCTTATGTCTTATCTAAGCCCCGTAGCATTGCGTCCTGCCCTCACGGACAGTTTGCTATGATAGAAGGTGCTGATTTAGTTGCCAATGCCTTCCCTTTCAGGATGGCATCTTAAGACACATTCCTCCTTGCAATACAGATAATTTTTGCTAAATATTTATCATATCAATAGTTGTATGTCAAGCAATATTTAGCAATTTTTTTAATATTTTTTTAATATTTTTATCAAATTTGCTTCTTTTATGAATTTTAAAATCTATTAAAAAAAATCCCTTTTGATAAGAGTATTGATTTTCGCTATGTGATCAATTAATTTTCTATAATAAATTGAAGAGAAAAGGACCGATATCTCCGTATAAGAAGAAAATCCTCTTTATTGGCAGTATATACTGTACCGCCGATTTGGATTGCGCTTAGAGCAATCAATATGTCATTCAATAACACGGCAGCCTTAGATTTGTAATTAGGGCTGTCTTTAATAATTTTTGCTATCAGTATTCCTGCCTTATTCCATGTGGCATGTGCAGGTGTAACAATTCGCCCTGTTTTCTCTATGCGTCGTGTATATTGCTTCACCAGTTGGAGACCAATGTCATCTGTACAGCCTGCATGTAATTCTGCGGATATAACGGAAGAAAGATAGGTGCGCGGCAAGTTCTCAAAAAGGGACTGATATGCAAAGCTGCTTTCTCCATAATGTATTGCAGTGATATAGAGATTAGTATCAAAATACACCACTTACCTGCCTGAGAAAACATCTGACACTTTCCCCTTTCCCCTGATCATAAGATTCTGCAGGGCTTTGGCAAGTTCTATTTCGCTGGCAGCTATTTCCAACGCCTTATGTATCGTCTCAGTCTCTGTTCTTGTTCCCATGGCCTTCTGAGCCTTTTTCAGACGTTTTATATCCAGTAAATAATTCTTTCTGAGTAATGTCTTTTTCAATATATCACCTCCCTTCATCTATACATATATATATCATTCATAGTCTGTATGCGTCAATCACCATTCGTAGATGAGCGGCGCCACAAATGTGGTTGTACCATCGAAAGGCTGTTAATGCTTTGTCTGCTGACGCGATAAACTGACATCACTTCTCTGGGCGGCTATTTCAAACAGGATTACTCCGGCGTCAACTGATACATTTAAAGTAAGAAATAAGGGTGGATATGTTAAACAGTTTCGATGTCGTACTGCCATGTATGTCCAATATCTCTACAAGGCCTGTGCCAGTCCCCTTTACTATACATAGGCCTATATCGCAGGAAGGCGCTTCATGATCAGCCTCGCACCGGCGATTCCCAGGAACGCGGACACTGCTACGATAGGGATCAGGATTACCCAGTGAATGAGGTTTAACGGGACGATATCGAAAAACTCTCTTACAGGAGGTATGTAGAGGACCATCAGTTGAAGGCAGATGCCGGTTGCCATGGCTAAGAGAAGCCATTTGTTGGACCAGAGGGTCAGCCTGTCCATCTCCCGCACAATCATAATCCTGACGAAGGAGAAGAGGATCACGCTGGTAAACACCATGGTCTGCGCCAATTTCAGCTCACCCATATGAAATCCTATATAGAATATGATCAGCAGCACAATGACCTTCTTGATGCCGCTGAATGCGATGAGCGCCTTAACACCCGTGTTCAGTACCGGATCCCCCACCCTTCTCGGCGGTCTCCTGATGATGCCGGGATTGGCCGGATCCACTGCGAGGGCGCTGGCCGGCAGGACGTCGGTGATGACGTTTACCCACAGGACCATCGTCCCTGTCAGGGGAATGAAGCCGAAGAATGACAGGATCATAATGACAAAGACCTCAGCCAGATTGGCGCTCAGGAGATAGTTTACGAATTTCTTGATGTTATCAAATATCCTCCTCCCCTCTTCAACAGCGTCTATGAGTGTGGCAAAGTTATCATCCAGGAGGATCATGTCCGCGGATTCCTTTGCCACATCGGTCCCTCTCACCCCCATCGCCACCCCTACATCGGAACGTTTGATGGCAGTGGCATCATTCACACCGTCTCCTGTCATTGCCACAAAATGACCTCTCTCCTGTAACGCCCTGGTGATGTTGTCCTTGGTGCGGGGCGTTGCCCGGGCCACTATATCCACCCCATCCATATATCCCGCCAATTCCCCGATCGGGAGTCTGTCAACATCCTTACCCTCGGCAGCATTGTTGCCAAGCCCGATCCTTCCGGCTATCGCCTGTGCAGTCTTTTTGTGATCCCCTGTAATCATGATTACCCTGATTCCAGCCTCCCGGGCAATCCGGATGGCCCCACTGATCTCCTTTCTCGGAGGGTCCATCATCCCCACGAATCCCAGAAATATCATCCCCTTTTCAATCTCTCCCTCTGGCATTTCCTGAGATGGGAGTTCCCTGCAGGCAAAGGCCAGCACCCTTAATGCCTCCCCGGCCATGGAATCCCCCATCGTCGTGATCCTGTCCCGTGCCTCCTGGTTCATTGTGACAATATCCCCGTTGTTAAATATCCTGTCACAGTCATTCAGGATGACCCTCAACGCCCCTTTGGAATAGGCGACCGGCCTGCCGTCCACCGTGTGAATACTGGTCATTTTCCGGGTCTCAGAGGAAAAGGGGATCTCACCTATCCTGGGATATCTGCTCCTTTCAGCTTCCGGGTCAATCATCCTCTTACCGGCGAACATGAGGAGGCCGATCTCTGTCGGATCACCGATCCAGGCCTTATCCCCTCCCTCAACTGAACCTGTCCTGGCCTCATTACAAAGTATGGCAGCCCTCAACAGGTGCGGCATGGCAGCGCCGGCAACATCTTCCTCCGGAAGGGATATCCTGCCATCTGCATAGACCTTCTCAACAGAGACCCTGTTTTCTGTCAGCGTCCCTGTCTTGTCAGTGCAGATGACGTCCACTGAACCAAGGTCCTCAACAACACTGAGATGTTTCACAAGTGCCTTCTTCCCGAGCATCCTCCTCGTCCCCAGTGCGAGGGCAAAGGTCATGACAACAGGAAGGCTTTCAGGGACAGCAGCCACGCCAAGGCTGATCGAGTTTATCAGGACATCATAAAAGCTCAGATGCTCTACGATATAGGAGGTGATTGCGATCACGGCCACAATAACGGCGATGGCAAGGGTTACCTGTCTGCCGAGTCTTGCAATCTCGATCTGGAAAGATGTCGGCCTCTCCCTGATATCATAGAGATCTGCCGCGATCTTTCCGATCTCAGTGGCCATCCCTGTCCCGGTGATGAGGACCTTAGAGCTTCCCCTCGTGACATAAGTGCCGGAGTAGGCCATATTGGTCCTCTCAGCAAGGATTGCCTCTTCCGGCACGTCAAGATTATCCTTGTCAATGCTGACGCTCTCGCCTGTCAATACGGATTCATCCACCATCAACCCGAAGGACTCAATGATCCTCCCGTCTGCAGGTATCCTGTCCCCTTCAGAAAGGATCACCATATCGCCGGGGACGACCTCATCGGCATCGGTCACGATCTCCTGGCCGTCCCTCATCACCCTCGCCATCCGCTTCATGACCCTGTGTAGTGACTGGATACTCTGGCTTGCCTTATATTCCTCGATAAAACTTATGATGGTGTTCAGTATGATGATGACCACAATGAAGATGACTTCATGGAGATTGGCGGCCCTGCCTGGCAGATAACCCACCCCGAGGGCGATGAGTGCTGCGATGAAGAGGATGATGTTGAAAAAGCCCTTTAACTGATTGAACAGGATCTTGAGTGGGGACATCTTTTCCGGCTCTGCAATGCGATTGTAACCAAAGCGCCTGAGCCTTTCAGATGCCTCTGTACCGGAGAGCCCTCCTGGAGGGGTGTCAAAAGATGAGAATATCTCAGTAACCCTCACGGAGTGCCAGGGTCTGTCAGGTACTGGAGGAGTTGTGTCTGCTACAACGGTCTCCATGCACGTCCCTCCCTTTCGAGTAATAAGGCCGCTGTAATGACAGGGGCCGGGACAGCGGTCTCTATCGCCTGCTGCACTGATGTATACCCTTTTGACAAGATGAGGCGTCAAAGATAAGTTTCCACCCCTCTGATAGCAATGTCAAGAGCCTGGTAGCAGAGGGATATTAATTTTTATCTTGACACATGCGGGAAACGTTTAATATAATCCACTCAAACGTGCAGATATTCTGAAAGGTTTCAGGTGAGGTACGGAACAGGTGAAACCAGTCGGACTATAAGCCAGTCATCCTAATTATGGGCGGCTGGCTTTTTTATTTTATTTTCGAATCAGTTACACAGGGAGGATAAGACCATGGCTACAAAAGAAGCAAGAATCATGTGGACCAAGACTGACGAGGCGCCTGCTCTGGCGACGTATTCACTGCTGCCTGTAGTGCAGTCATTTACAAAGGCGGCTGGCGTGGTAGTAGAGACA
>JADZCV010000032.1 GCA_020851375.1 Nitrospirota bacterium
AGTAGCAGATGGAAATAAATTCAATAATTTTTTTAAAAAGAAGGCATACAATTCCATCTTTTCACCGAGGAAATAACCAAAGATTGCAATAATCAGGAAAGAGAATGGGATGATCGCCATTACAAAGAAGTATGATATGGAGCCTGCCAGCAATGGCCCATCGTCTTTGAAAAAATCAGCGACACTCTTGATTATTATCTTCATTTGCTATGCAGTGGAGGAAAACTGAATTAAAATTACCGGTTGTCTGAATTATAGTTGTTAACATTATTTGAAGGATGGTCGTGATTGAAGAGTCGGATGGAAATAGCATATCAATATATTCAATTTGCCAATTCCAGCAAAATGCCGCTTGCAGTTCTGAAATTTGGCGCGATCATCGTTATTGGGCCTGTCGTTACAGAATTTTGAGCTTTTGCTCTTCTTTTCGAAGGAATTCGTTTAAATCATTTTGTAATTCCCAATATAATTTGATGGCCTTTTCCCCTGCCTCGGTGAGTTTTGTCCCACCACCGCCTTTGCCGCCTGTGACCTTCTCGACAAGGGGCTCGCCTGCCTGATTATTCATGGAGTCAACAAGGTCCCATGCGTGTTTATAAGACATCTCCATGGATTTTGCGGCGAGTGTGATGGACCCATGCTCTTTTATCATCTCAAGGAGATAGACCCTTCCATGCCCTAGAAAATTATTCTCGCCCCTGCTGATCCAGACAAGCCCTTTCAGTTGGAGTACCCCTTTTTTGTTGTTTTTTCTGTGCTTTGTCATATGATCTCAATATACACATGAATGCAGCCTGTCGTCAATTATTTTGTGTGTCAACCTTTGAAGGAGGGTGGCGGCAGGTGGTGGGGCCTGCCGCCACTGACACGGATCAGGATAAATCCATGCAGATAAAACACAGCATAAATTATATATGCTGTTTGTGGATTAGTTATATGCCATAGAATATAACGACATGTCAAGGGTGATTTTAATTCAGAGAGGATTGCAGTGCTTACGGTATTACCCAGAGACTCTCCTTTTTTAAAGCCACACGTATGCTCTTTCCCTTCCCGAGCAGTAATTTCCTCACTACGAAATTTGGCAATTCTATCTTGAGAAACGTCTCTCCTGACCCTATCCTTAGAAATATGATCTGTGTGGAGCCTTTGCCTGTCATGGATGTTATCTCACCTTCAATGATGTTGTCCTGCACATTGCTGTCCAGCGGTTTGCCAGGTCTGATTACAATGACCTCTTCAGGCCTGATACAGATAGATACATCCTGTCCCTTTTCAAAGGTCCTTCCTCCTGTCACGAAGGTCTTTAGCAAACCTATATCCTGATTCCTAATCGTTACATGGGAGCCGTCGGATTCCGTAACCGTGCCGTCAAAAATATTTCTCGTGCCGATAAATCTTGCAACATTTCTTGTCTGTGGCCTGTAGAATACATCCTCCCTTGGTCCTGCCTGCTCAATATGGCCGTTATTGAGCACCGCAATGTTTTTGCCAAGCATAAAGGCCTCCTCAAGGTCGTGTGTAACGAGTATCGTGGAGACAGGATATATTGAATGAATGCGGAGAAGGTCCGCACGGAGCTTTTCCCTCACCTGGAAGTCGAGTGCCGAGAATGGTTCATCAAGGAGGAGTAGCCTGGGCTCTGTGGCAAGGGTCCTGGCGAGTGCGCACCTCTGCCTCTGACCACCGGAAAGCTCCTGTGGGTATCTATTCTCAAGGCCGCTGAGCCGCATAACCTCAATCAGTTCATTTACCTTGTTCTGAATGATGGGATGTCCCAGGTGACTTATTCCGTAGGCGATGTTCCTGTATACGGTCATGTGGGGAAACAGTGCATAGTCCTGAAAGAGGTGCCCTATGCGTCTGTTTCGTACCGGTATGTTGATTTGCTTTGCCGATTCAAAGACAGTTTCATTGCCGAGCATAACAACACCCTCATCCGGACTTACAATCCCTGAGATCATCTTAAGTATCAGGGTCTTTCCGGCCCCTGACGGGCCGAAGAGCACGAGCAGGTCTTCGTTCACCGCAAGGCTCACGTCTATATGAAAACCTTTAAAGGATTTCTTAAGTCTCAGGTCAAGATTCACTTAAAACCTTCCCCTCGTGAATCTCTCTGCTATATAGAGCACCGTAAAGGAAAAGAGTGTGATTATGCCAACAAGGAGATTGGCTGTATAGGTGTCGCCGCTCTGAACAGCATCATAAATAGCGATCGGGAGTGTCTGTGTCCTGCCGGGGATATTACCAGCTATCATGAGGGTAGCGCCGAACTCTCCGGTTGCCCGTGCAAAGGCCATTACGATTCCTGCCGCAATTCCCCGCCATGCAAGGGGCAGGGTAATCGTCCTCAGGATATAGGCCTCTGTCTTCCCGAGGAGGCGTGCGGCATCCTCAAGGTCTTTCCCTACTCCTTCGATGGCGGCCTTTGCAGGCTTTATAAACAGGGGTATGGATGAGACAATTGAGGCCAGCACAGCCCCCTTCCATGTAAAAACGAGCTGGAGTCCCAGGACATCCCCAAGGAATCTGCCGATGGGGCTCCCCTTGCCGAAGGCGGTCAAGAGATAATAACCGAGGACAGTCGGTGGTATCACGAGAGGCTGCATGATCAGGACATCGAGGATGCTTTTACCGAAAAATTTCTTCTTTGCCAGAATCCAGGCAATCACGAGCCCTGCCGAGGCAGTAAATATCGTGGCAATGAAGGAGACCTTAATGGTAAGATATAAAGGAAATAGATTCATATATCTACGGTATTATAAATCCGTATTTTTTCATTACTTCGCTCCCGATGGGTCCTTTGACATAGCGGATAAAAGACCTTGCGGCCTCCTGATCCTTTGAATCCTTCACGATTCCGACGGCTTGAACTATCGGATTATGGAGGGCAGGATCTATCCTGATATACTTTATCTCCGGGACATTGGCTACCGAGAGTGCGACCACTCCTGCCTGGGCATTACCGCTCTGGATAAACTGCAGGGCCTGCCTGATATTCTCCCCGTAGACGAGACTGTCTTTGAGTTTATCCCAAACACCGGCTGATTTCAGCGCCTCCATAGCTGCCCTCCCATATGGGGCATGGTCGGGATTTGCGATCGAGATATTTTTTATCTCAGGTTTTAAGAGGTTTGTCAACTCTTTAACATCTATGCCGGAGGCCCTGTTAACTGCAAGAACGATTACCCCCATTGCATAACTTTCCACAGTTGCTGGTATTATGTAGCCTTTGCTGCTCAGGTCTTCAAGAGACTTCCGGTCTGCTGCAAAAAAGAGATCAAACGGTGCCCCTTCAGAGATCTGCTTTGCAAGCATACCGGTGGAGCCGAATGACAGGATGACCCTGGTGCCTGTCTCCCTTTCAAACCCTGCCGCAATGTCTTTAAATGCAAAACTAAGGTCTGCAGCCGCTGCGACGGTGATACTCTTTTCCTCTGCAGCAACCGCGTTGCCCTGCAGGTTAAAGGCTATCAGCGCCGGAATAAGCAACAAAACAATAGTTAACATAAATCTTATCTTATTTTTCATAAATTGTCTCCTTTGATTCATCCCCTGCTTGTGTTCAGAATACAGTAATGGCCTGGACCAGTACCAGATTTCCAATCCGTGATCCGGTTGCATCTGTCTCCTGGGCTGTCACAATTGAGCTATTCCCTGCATCCCGTATCAGATAATTTGCCGTAATCCTGCTCTTGCCTTTCAGGTAATATGTGACGCCGAGGGTCGTTGTTTTTAAATGACTGTCGCCTGTATCGGAGTCTTTTTCATAATCTTCGTATCTTGCCATAAATTCCATGAACTGCAAAGACTGGGGTTTATATGATGCCTGAAGATACCATCCAGCCGGCTTCTGTGTCTTTCCTGAAGAGGCGGCGCTGGTTGCTACATCCCAGTTTTTCCATCTTGCGGTAAGATACTCTCCTCTCACCCGCAATCCGGAATCGGACACATACTCCCCATCCAGGCCATATGCCGTCTTTTTAACCGATACGGCTGATAACTCCCCCTCACCCCTTCCTGCATAGCCGGAGAACCCAAGCCTCAGCCCTTTGAGTGGTGAGGCGGTAACCCTCCCCACGAGGTCCTTCTTTCCGTTATTGTCCCCGCTGTTGATCCCGGCCCCATTGATCAGTGCAATCCCATAAGTGAGTCCCTTGAGGTCTTTGATTTCCCCGTCAAGCTTTACCCCGATGTCCCTGAAGCTCCCCCCCTTGGTACCCAGCTTGCCTGCGATATCGTTGATGGATTCCGCCCTAAGGACAGGCACCCTGTCCGGCGTCCCTTCCAGACCCTCGAGGGTAAAGGGATATTTGAACTGCCCGACAGTAATATTTGCGAGGGGGGTTATCTTATATGTAAGGTAGCCATCCCACAACTTAACGCTTGCTGTTCCACTGGCAGGACTTGGGCCGTCAAAGTTACCGGTGACCCTGTAACCTGCCTTATCAGTTACATCCCCCTTTACGTCTATCCTGGCCCTCCGTACCCTAAACTCGTTGTCAACCTTTCTTGACTCAGTTGTCTGATTTGAAAGGTCGCTGTTGTCTGACCTATACCAGCCTTCAACATAGCCTTCTACTCTTGGTTTTAAAGCGGATGCTCCGGCCTCCCCCGCCTTGCTGGTTTCTTCTGCAGAGGCAATCCCTGTAAAATAGCCAAACATTGTAAGCATTGTAAAAGTGATTGACATGGAAACAACTACCCTTAAAATGAATCTGCAATCCATATATCTGCCTCCTCTGATTTGATGAACCGTAATCAGCCTGCGTTCACAACATATCACGAAAACGTCATTCCCGCATAAGCGGGAATATAGACCGAGACCTGGTTCTGGATTCCCACTCCCCGCTTAAATCCTGCGGGGACAGGTTCCGTGGGAATGACGTGAACACAGATGTATTATGATGTGAACAGTATACTTTATTTATGTCCGTTATTGTCAGTTAACTATAACGATTGGCAAAAAAACAGATATTCATATTCAGTGCCTCCTTTCCCAAAATGGTCTTGTATCCGGAGCATATGTATTGTGATCTTTTCGCCTGCGTAGTATATAGTTGGATATAACGAAATGTCAAGGTATAAATAAATGATCCGAAATGTATCGGGAGCCTTCTATTTTCTCCGGGCAAATAACCGTGAGATCATAACAAAGAAAAACGGGATGAAGAGCAGGTCTATGAAGGTGGCTGAGAGCAGTCCGCCGGTCACAGCAGTGCCGATGGCGTTTTGGGCCGCTGCACCTGCCCCGCGCGTTAAAGCCAGAGGAAGGGTTCCGAAAAAAAACGCCAGGGATGTCATGATAACCGGACGCAGTCTAATCTTTATTGCAGTCAGGGTAGCCTCTACAAGCTCGTGTCCCTGACTCATCTGTTCCTTGATGAACTGGATGATGAGTATTGCGTTCTTGGTTGAAAGCCCTACGGTCGTGAGCAGGCCTATCTGCAGATAGATGTCATTGGGAAGTCCCCGCAGCGTAACCGCTGTGACTGCACCCACCAGACCAAGTGGCAGCATAAGCAGGTTGACTAATGGAAATGTCCAGCTCTCGTACAAGGCAGCCACGGACAGAAACACTACCAGGAGGGAGATGGCGTAAAGCGCAGGGGCCTGAGCACCGGCATTTTTTTCTTCGTACGAAAGACCGGTCCATTCGTAGCCGATGCCTGCTGGCAGCCGGGCTGCCATTTTCTCCATTTCATCCATAGCCTCGCCGGTACTTATCCCGGGCGCTGCCTGTCCCATAATTTCCGTGGAAGGAATGCCGTTATACCTCTCCAGACGGGGAGATCCATACTGCCAGTGGGCGCTGGAAAATGCCGAGAATGGTACCATGTCGCCGTCTTTGTTGCTTACATACCAGTTATTGATATCCTCAGGCAGCATCCTGTATCTGGCGTCTGCCTGTATAAAGACCTTCTTTACCCTGCCGTTCTGGATAAAGTCATTGACATAGGCACTCCCCCATGCGGTTGCAAGGACACTGTTTATGTCGGCTAATGATACCCCCAGTGCCCCGGCGCGTACGTCGTCTATATCAAGTTTGAACTGGGGGGAGTCATCCTGTCCGTTTGGACGCACGGCGATCAGTTTTGGGTTTTTCATGGCCATTCCCAGGAGCTGGTTGCGGGCCTCCATCAGCCTTTCATGCCCGAGTCCGCTTCGATCCTGCAATTGGAAGTCAAAACCATTGGCCTGTCCAAGTTCCGTCACAGCCGGCGGTGAGAAGGCAAAGGCCATGGCGTCGCGGTACTGCGAAAATGCCTTCATGGCCCGGCCGGCAATGGCCGGCGCCTTCAGATCAGGGGTTCGGCGCAAATCCCAGTCCTTCAGTTTCACCCAGGCGATCCCCATATTCTGACCGCGGCCGGCGAAGCTGAATCCGCTGACTGTAATTATCCCCTCCACTGTTTTGGACTCATTCTCAAGAAAATGCCGCTCAATCTGGCGCAGCACCGGGATCGTCCTCTCCTGGGTTGCGCCAACCGGAAGCTGGATCTGACAGACTATGAAACCCTGATCCTCATCCGGCAGGAAGGAAGAGGGAAGGCGCAGGAAAAAGAAGATCACGGCCGCGACGATAGCGCCGTATATCACCAGGTAGCGCACCGGCCTATTGAAGGAACGGTTGACGATTCGTTCATAGAGCGCCCTGGCGCTTTCAAAGACCCTGTTGAACCTGCTAAAGAACCAGCTTAACAAGCCGGACTCACCGAAATGATGCCCCCTTTCTACTGGTTTGAGCAGGGTGGCACAGAGCGACGGTGTCAGGATCATGGCGACCAGTACTGACAGTATCATGGCAGAGATGATAGTAATAGAGAATTGACGATATATTATGCCGGTCGAACCGCTGAAAAAGGCCATTGGCAGAAAGACCGCAGTCAAAACTGTGGCAATCCCCCAGAGGGCGCTGGTAATCTGCCCCATGGATTTGATTGTGGCGTCACGCGGTGAAAGTCCTTCCTCGGACATGATCCTCTCCACGTTCTCAACCACTACAATGGCATCGTCCACCAGGAGACCAATAACTATGACGAGGGCGAACATGGTAAGGGTATTGATGGAAAAACCTGAAATTGCAAGGACCCCCATTGTACCAAGGAGAACCACGGGCACCGCAATGGCAGGGATCAGTGTTGCCCTGATATTCTGAAGGAAGATGAACATGATGATAAAGACCAGGATTACGGCCTCGATCAGTGTCCGTACCACCTCATCGATCGAGATTTTGACGAATGGCGTGCTATCGTAGGGATAGACCACCTTCATGCCCGGGGGGAAGTACCGGGACAACTCCTGCATTTTGGCCTTGATACGGTTCCCGGTGTCGAGGGCATTGGCCCCTGCTGCAAGACGTATTGCCATTCCACCCACCGGCTTTCCGTTGTAAAATGACTGGATGTCGTAGTTTTCGGTACCTATCCTGCTTTCAGCCACATCCCTGAGCCTGACCGTCGAGCCGTCCGGGTTGGTACGCAGTATGATAGCGTCGAATTGCTCCGGGGTCTGCAGCAGCGCGCGTGTCGTTATGGTGGCATTTAACTGTTGTCCACTGACAGCCGGCATACCCCCGAACTGGCCTGCTGAGACCTGGGTGTTCTGCGACTGAATGGCTGCGATGACCTGATTGGTTGTTAATCTATAGTTGTTCAACTTTGCAGGGTTGAGCCATATCCTCATGGCATTCTGGGTGCCGAAAAACTGTATTTCACCAACCCCTTCCAGGCGGCTGATAATATCCTGGACGCTTGAGACCAGGTAGTCTGTCAGGGCCGCACGGTCCATGGAATTGTCTTCAGACACGAGGCCTATAATCAGGAGAAAATTCCTGGTGGATTTGACCACCTGGATCCCCTGCCGCTGCACTACCTGGGGCAGAAGCGGAGTGGCCAGTTGCAGCTTGTTCTGCACCTGCACTTGGGCGATGTTTGGATCAGTGCCTGCCCTGAAGGTAAGGTTGATGGCAACAGCACCTGAAGAGTCGCTGGTGGATGACATGTAAATCAGGTTGTCAATCCCGTTCAGCTTCTGCTCGATCACCTGAGTGACTGTGTCCTGTACTGTCTGGGCTGAGGCGCCTGGATAAGAGGCATTGATGGTAATCTGGGGCGGCGCTATAGGCGGATACTGGGAGAGCGGCAGTGTCCTGATAGCAAGGAGGCCCCCAAGCATTACCATGATGGCAATCACAATGGCAAAAATGGGACGATTTATGAAGAATCTGGGCATCAAGCGGCTCCTTTAATTATTTTTAGGGGCACCTGCGGACGATGTATCAGCCGAGCCGCCGAACGCCACGACCTTAACGGGCACCCCCGGCCGTGCCTTCTGTATCCCTTCAAGGATGACTCGGTCACCTGCCTTCAGTCCTTCGCTGACCAGCCAGTTGTCTCCGACAGTGCGGACGACCTTAATGATCCGTGGTTCCACCTTCTCTTCGTTTCCTACAACCATGACCATGGCATTTCCGGCCTGGTTGCGGGTAACACCCCTCTGGGGAACCAGGATTGCGCGCTCACTGACACCTTCCTCCAGGACAGCGCGGACAAACATGCCGGGCAGCAGCAGCTGCTTCGGATTCGGAAAGACAGCCCGAAGTGTTAAGGAGCCGGTGCTCTGGTCCACTGTAACTTCTGAAAACTTCAGGGTGCCAGGCAATGGATAGATACTCCCGTCCTCCAGCATCAACCTGACCCGTGCCTGAGAAGCCCCGCCGCCTTTCAAAATACCGCTGTCCAGGCTCTGCCTGAGGCGCAGCATTTCAGAACTGGACTGGGTAACATCCACATACATGGAGCTTAGCTGCTGGATGGTGGCCAGAGCAGCAGGCTGATTGGCTGTTACCAGGGCACCGTCAGTTACTGACGACCGGCCTATCCTTCCTGAGATGGGCGCGGTCACCCTCGTATAAGTAAGGTTGATCCGGGCTGTTTCGACCGAGGCGTGTGCCGACGCTACATCGGCCTCAGCCTGCTGGAGAGCAGCATTTGCATCGTCGTAGTCCTGCTGGCTGACCGCATGGTTTGTAATGAGTTCCTTATAACGCTCTGCCTTGAGCCGGGCAGGAACAAGATTGGCCTCAGCCCTTGCAAGCGCTGCCCGGGCGCTGTTATGGGCCGCCTGATACATGGCAGGGTCAATCTGGTAGAGTACTGCACCTGCTTCAACATCCGAGCCTTCTGCAAACATGCGTTTCTGGATAATGCCGCTAACCTGTGGCCGCACCTCCGCAACGAGGAAGGCAGAAGTCCTGCCTGGCAGCTCTGTGGTAAGTATCACTTTCTGAGGTTTTATCTCAATGACCCCTACCTCGGTCGGCCCGCCAGGCGCCATTGTGACTGCGGCATCCTTTTGCGTGCAACCTGCGGTCATGAGGGTCATAAAAACAATTCCCGCAGAGATGAAGCTGGCTGCGCAATTTTGTTTGTAAACTTCAAAAAAACTCATCTGCCGCTCCTCCGTATTAGTCAGTTTGCACCCTCCCGTTTATTAACGGCTCTAAAACCTGGCTCCTGGCAGGATTCATACAGGAGTAACAAACCGGGATACATGTCAGTGGATATTTCTGACCGGATGTTTCTGAACCTGTTACATCAGGTGGGTAACAATATACTGATCACCGTACTTTCTGATATTGTCATAAGTAATCTGTAATTCATCAAGGTGTTCCTCTTCATCTTTCAGGATTTCTTCAAGGAGGAGCCTGCTTCCGTTGTCCCCCTCAGAAAAACAGGTGGATATACCGGCATTTAATCTGTCAATTGCCGCAAGCTCGATGTCAATATTCAGTTTGATCATGTCAATAATCTCATTCTGTTCCATATCAGGCACCATATGCTTCTGGTAACTCACTGAAGCGCCCAGGAACAGGATTCTCTCGGCAAGTTTCTCTGCGTGTTTCATTTCGTCAACAGCATCTTCCTTGAGTCTTTCTGCAAGCTTTTTGTATCCTTTATCAGAACACTTTGTGTGCTGATCCATGTAGATGCCGACAGCGCCAATCTCAGAAGTATAAACATCTGTCAGAATATTGATAATTTTTTTATTTGGTTTCTTCATATAACTCCCCTTTCCCCCTCATATTATAAGAGGAGAAATCTTGTTATGCCTTTGATGGCACTTCCTGATACAGCTTCATTGAACAGAATTTGGGTCCGCACATGGAGCAGAATGCTGCTTCCTTAAACGATGGTTGAGGGAGTGTCTCATCGTGCATTGCCCTTGCTGTCTCAGGGTCTAATGACAGCTCAAACTGGCGGTTCCAGTCAAAGGCAAACCTTGCCTTTGATATGGCATCATCCCTGTCCCTTGCGCCCTTCCTGTGGCGGGCTATGTCTGCTGCATGGGCCGCTATCTTGTATGCTATTATCCCGTTTCTTACATCTTCCAGGTTTGGAAGACCAAGATGTTCCTTGGGAGTTACATAGCATAGTATTGAAGCGCCGGCAGTGGCGGCGACTGTAGCCCCGATTGCAGATGTAATATGGTCATAACCAGGTGCAACATCCGTGACAATCGGGCCGAGTACATAGAAAGGCGCGCCGTGACACACCTCTATTTCTCTCCTGACATTCATCTCTATCTGATCCAATGGCACATGACCAGGCCCCTCTATCATTACCTGGACGTCTTCTTCCCAGGCCTTCAGGGTAAGTTCGCCAAGGACGGAAAGCTCTGCAAACTGGGCCTCATCGCTTGCATCAGCAAGGCAACCAGGCCTCAAGCCGTCGCCAAGGCTCAGGCTCACATCATACCGCTTGCATATCTCAAGTATACGGTCGAAGTGCGTATACAGCGGATTCTGTTTATTATGATAGGTCATCCACTGTGCCATAATTGCCCCGCCGCGGCTTACAATACCCATGTGCCGTTTTGCAGCCATTGGCAGAAACTCGTGGAGAAGTCCGCAGTGGATTGTCATAAAGTCTACACCCTGTTTTGCCTGGATTTCTATTATCCCGAGCAGGTCATCTATGGTCAGCTCATGTATCTCGTTTACCCCCTCCAGAGCTTCATAGGCAGGGACAGTTCCAAGCGGTATAGGGCTGTTCTGTATCATGGCCTCGCGGATATCATGAATATTCCTGCCTGTACTCAAATCCATTACTGCATCTGCCCCGTATTTGACGCACAGATTGAGTTTCTGGATCTCTTCATCTACTGAAGAGCTCAGTGAAGAATTACCTATATTGGCATTAATCTTACACCTTGTGGCAATACCTATGCCCATCGGCTCAAGGTTTGTATGATGGATATTAGCCGGAATGATAAGACGGCCGCCGGCTATCTCTGAAAGTATAAGTTCAGGCTCAAGGTCTTCAACCTTTGCAACGTGACGCATCTCTTCGGTTATGATACCCTGTCTTGCATAATGCATCTGCGTGACATTTTCTTTCCCGATGCGTTGTTTTACCCAGTTACTTCTCATATGATCTCCAAAATAACGGCTATACAGGCCGGTGTTACGATTCTATTAACTTTCCATTGCTGATAATTGTTTCAGTTCCTCCATCCCCGTATCCGAGGATAAGGGTGGGATTAAAGAATACGTAATCTTCATGAAAATTAGCGCTCGTTATTCCGCCAAACGTGGTGTTGTCTCCAAGTGCAATGTGTGTTGTCCCGAGTATCTTTTCAGCCTCGAGGATATTGTCGGCTCTTGAGGCCTTGTCATTTGTCCCTATACCGAGCTCTGCAATATTTGTGGCGGTCGGACTTACTCTGAAGATATTTTCAAGATATTCTACAAATGCCTGATCCCCTTCCACCTTAACTACCTTACCCTCTTTAACTGTAAGAGTAACAGGAGGAGAAAGCCTCTTAGTGGTTGACCACTCAAGCACCATTACTCCTTCAGATGTCCCTTCTAAAGGGGCGGCATACACCTCTCCTGCCGGCAGGTTTCCAAAGCTCCCCTTTTCAGTTATGATACCGGTATCCGCGAAGCCGGTGCGGCCGCTCAAACCAATGCTCAGGCTCGTCCCGAGAGGGCACTTCATTGTAACTGATTCCGCCTTTGTAATAAGGCCTGCAACATATTCAGTCCGCCTTTTTACTGTGTTCCAGTCAACGTCCATCGGACCTGTAAACATGCCAGGGTCAAACATTGGCATGCTTGCATAACGGGCCCCCCTTATCTTTGTCAGGAGATGCCGGAACCTTGTGTGGCTGGTTGAGAAATTCGCCATGCCTATTACTACATCAACCATATCATCTTTATATGGAGACAGTATCTCAAATGCCTTTTCCACATCACCTGCTGCCGCCTTTTTTGCGATTAATCTTTCGAGTATACCATTGTCCCGTAATTTCCGGATGGCGTTACTGCCAAATGCCATCTGCCAGACGGGTTCAGGCGGTTCATATCCGTTATTTGGAAGGGAGTCGTAGGTATAAAACTGTGTACTGGTAAGTTCAGCCGAACACTCAGACACCCGTTCAGCAGCCTTTTCAAGACGCCTGCATCTGTCCATCTCTTTAGGCTCAAGCCGCCCCTCCTGCATGTGGTCAGTAAATACAAGCACGCGTTCGCCCTGACTCACATTCAGGTTGACTTTGAGCAGTTTTTCTATTGCCTTGTCCATAAATGGGTAAAAAAGGGGACAGATTTATTTTCCGCTGCAACGGGAAAATAAATCTGTCCCCTTTTCCTGATATTATGCAGTGATCACTTCTTCTATCTCAGGGATCATTGCCTTAAGTTGTCTCTCTACACCGAGCTTGAGCGTATATGTGGAACTTGGGCAGCCTGAACAGGCCCCGACAAGTCTGACCTTTACCGTTGCACCCTCGATGCCAATAAGTTGTATATCGCCACCGTCTCTCTGCAGTGCCGGACGGATCATTTTAAGCACCTCTTCCACCCGTGCCTGGTCTATAGTCGTCTCCATTAAAAATCCTCCTTCTATGTTTTGTTGCAATTTATTATAATACTCTAACACGAAGATGCGGGAATATGCAACCTCCGGGCAGGTGAACAAAGAATGTCATCCGGCAATTACAAGAGTCTGTTAAAACATTTTGGATTCCAGTCCTTCCTCTGCACCCAGTTCCTTGGGGCTTTCAATGACAATATCTACAAGATGGTTGTTTCTCTTTTTGCTGTTGAGGAAGCGGTACGCACAGGCAACGGAGGGAGTATGTATCTCTCCCTTACAGGAGTGGTTTTCATCCTTCCTTTCCTTATGTTCTCAGGATATGCAGGACATGCGGCTGACGTATTCAACAAGCGAAGCGTGCTCATTGTTACCAAGAGCTTTGAGATTGTTGCCATGGGGCTGGCTGTTATTGCATTGTGGTCAGGACGAATTGACTTTATGTTGTTTGTGCTCTTTCTAATGGCCCTGCAGTCAACCTTTTTCAGTCCTGCCAAGTATGGGATTATCCCGGAAATGCTTTCTGACAGAGACCTGTCACGGGCCAATGGCCTCCTCGAGATGAGCACATTCCTTGCGATTATCATTGGCACAGCCATGGGCGGGTTTATATTTGGCATGTGGAAGGACAGGATTAGCCTTATAAGCCTTTTTGTGGTTGCAACTGCAGTAATAGGCACAATTACAAGTTTTGGTATTTCAAGGGTTCCCAATTCCGGGGCCAGCAATACATTCCGGCTGAGTCCATGGGGAGAGATATCCATTGGTCTGAAACGGCTATATTCGAATAAACTCCTCTTTATGACGGTAA
Source organism: Nitrospirota bacterium (assembly GCA_020851375.1). Classification (NCBI taxonomy): domain Bacteria; kingdom Pseudomonadati; phylum Nitrospirota; species Nitrospirota bacterium. The sequence continues at coordinate 13,693 of JADZCV010000032.1, forward strand.
TCGGGATCTCATATCTATGGTTCATCGGTGCCCTGCTTCAAATGGACATCCTACTTATCGGGAAAGAGGTTATGCGTCTCGATGACAAGTTGATTGGATTGCTCGTGGCTTTTCTTGCTATCGGAATAGGAGCCGGAGGTGTTTTGGCCGGCCGTCTGTCAGGGGACAGGATCGAACCAGGACTTGTACCTGTCGGCTCACTCTGCATGGGGCTCTTTTCCATAGTCCTCTCTTATGCAACGCCATCATTTGTAATGACTGCCTTGTCTCTCATCTTTCTCGGATTTGCAGGGGGTATTTTTGTGGTTCCCCTGAATGCACTCCTGCAGCAAAAGAGTGGAGCCCAGGAGAAGGGGAGGATGATTGCTGCAAATAACTTTGTTAATACCATTGGAGTCCTGTTTGCATCGGGCATGTTATGGTTATTACGGGATCTGCTCGGGGTCAGTCCTGCATGGATTGCCTTTATAACCGGGGTTTTTTCATTTGCTGTGACAATAATCATAATTAGCGAGCTTCCCGATTTCCTTATCCGTTTTGTCCTCTATACCATTACCCATACAGTATACAGAATCCGCATAACAGGTGAAGAAAATATACCTGTTAGAGGCCCTGCTGTTCTTGTAAGCAATCACATATCCTTTGCAGACCCGTTTTTTATCGGCTCTTCAGTACCCGGATTTGTACGCTTTTTAGTTACGAGAGACTATTATGACATTAAATCACTTCAGTGGTTTTTCAGGCTGATGAAGGCTATACCTCTTTCTGCCAATAGCAGGCGGGATATCGTAAGTGCCATTGAACAGGCACGTAAAGAGCTTCAAAATGGAAATGTAGTCTGTATATTTGCTGAGGGGGAGATCAGCAGGACAGGACATATCAGACCTTTTAAGAGGGGGATTGAAAAGATCACGGAAGGTCTGGATGTCCCTGTGATACCAGTCCATCTTGATAGTGTGTGGGGGAGCATTTTCAGTTTCAGGGGTAGAAAGTTTTTCTACAAGTGGCCTGAGAGATTATTCCGCCCTGTCACTGTATCCTTTGGCAAGCCGCTTGCTTCAGATGCATCGGCACAGGAGATACGTCAGGCAATAATGGAGCTTGGTTGTGAGGCTGCGGCAAACCGCAGGAAATCTACAGACCTGCTCCATCTGCGGTTCATAAGGACTGCAAGACGAAATTGGAAGACCTTCTGTATGGCTGATTCAGGAGGCAGGAGGCTTACATATGGCAAGGCCCTTACCGAAAGCCTGTTGCTCTCCATTGTAATCAGAAGACGATACAGGAATGAACCTGTGGTCGGGATTATGCTCCCGCCATCCGTTGGCGGAGCACTGGCAAATATTGCTTCACTGATGGCCGGGAAAGCGGTAGCGAATCTTGACTTTACAGCAGGAGCGGATGCAATAGCCTCAGCCATAAGACAGAGTGGTATAAGAACTATCCTGACCTCGCGCATCTTCATGGAGAAGATACAGAGGGAAAAGCCTGAAGGGATGGTATTTCTTGAAGATATTCAGGGAGAGGCTCCGGTTGTCCGGAATATCATTGCAGCGGCGATGACACGTCTGCTCCCGTTGGGTCTCCTGAACAGACTGCTGAACATTGATAAATCCGTTCCCGGTGAGCTTGCGGTACTTGTATTTTCAGGCTGGAGCACAGGGCTCCCAAAGGGTATCATGCTCTCTCATGGCAATATTGTCTCAAATGTTGAGGGTATTGAGCAGGTATTCAATCTTAATAACGAAGATCGTCTGATGGGGGTCCTGCCATTCTCCAGCTCTTTTGGCGTGACAGCCACCATATGGTTCCCATTAATAACAGGGTCTGGTGTCGTGTATCACTCTGATCCGGTGGATGCCAGGACCATTGGCGGGATGGTGTCAGGTTATAAGGCTACTGTGCTTATAACGACACCGGCGTATTGTTCATCATACATAAGTAAATGCACGAGAGAAGAGTTCTCCTCATTGCGTTATGTGGTGGCAGGTGCAGAAAAACGTCATGAGTCCAATGCTGCAGAGTTTAGAGATAAATTCGGCCTGGAATTGCTTGAGGGATATTGTTGCACTGAAATGGGGTCTGTTGTATCAGTCAATACCCCTGATATTGTCCATGGGAACGTCAGGCAAAGGGGCAATAAGCCTGGAACAGTGGGGCATCCTATACCCGGAGTTGCAGTAAGGATAGTGGATGTTGATACAGGCGAAGCATTGCCATGCGGAGCAGCGGGTATGTTACTTGTAAAAGGTCCGGGACAAATGACTGGTTACATGAAACAGCCGGGATCTTCAGATGGTGTCATAAAAGACGGCTGGTACATAACCGGTGACATCGCATCTATTGACAGGGATGGTTTCATAACAATAAAAGACCGCCTGGCAGGATTCAGCAATAGAACCGGCAGTGTCCCTGATAATATAATGTCACACTGCATTGACACTGAAGGTACGGTTTAGTTATAGTAAAACAATTATTAAAATAAGGCTGGTCTTATTCCTGAACAGCGAAAAGGAGGATGGAAGATGAATATGATAAAAAGGGGTATCTATCTTGGCTTTGTAATTATACTCGTGGGGATGTTTGGTATGGCCGGCTGTGCAAAGAAGCTTCCGTCTGTGACAAAGGCGCCGGCATGGGTAACACAGGGAAGTGCCGCATTTAACGACTCAGGGAACAGGGTGTTCTACGGGGTCGGTTCAGTTACAGGAGTCAAGAATAAGCCGCTTGCAAGAACTGCGGCAGAGAACAGGGCGAGGGCTGAGATTGGGAAGGTGTTTGAGACATATACGGCTTCTCTCATGCGTGATTATATGGCCTCCACTGCCGGGGGGGCAGTTGTGGCAAAGGACACAGCAACATCTGAAGAGCAGCATATTGAACAGACTGTAAAAACATTCTCTGCTGTGACTCTGAGCGGGGTAATGATTGCAGACCATTGGACAGACCCAGCGGATGGGACTGTATACGCACTTGCAAGATTAGACCTCAGTGCATTCAGGAACAGCCTTGACAAGGCAAGGGAACTTAACTCCGATGTCCGCGACTTCGTGAAAAAGAATGCTGAGAATGCGTTCGATAAGCTGGAGGCTGAGGAGAAGAAGTAGCGGCAGGGTGAGGCTTTCAAGTTGAACCTAAATAAATATTTACTTTTGTTCAGCCTTGTCTTTCTTTCCTTTCAGACGTCATGTGCCGTCAGAACTGCCGTTTCCGCCTTAAATCCAGACTGGACAGACGGCAGGAGCAGTAAATATCCATCTGAACTATACCTGACAGGTGTCGGCTATGGCGATGACCGCAAGGCGGCTGAAGATTCGGCGTTTGCCGCTATTGCAAGGATGTTTCAGGCCGGGATACAGTCAAAGACCAGTGAGATGGAGCAATATACCCAGACAGTTGTCAGGGGAAAGACACACGTCAGCCGTGATATCAAAATAGATCAGATTACATCAGTAGCAACCAATAAGACGCTTGAGGATATCTCAATTGCAGAGGTGTGGGAAGATGAATCTGAGAATCGCATTTATGCCCTCGCTGTCATGGACAGGCGGCATGCAATGACTGCAATAAAAGAAAAGATTGCTGCTATTGACGGCGATATAGAGATAATGCAGCAAAAATCCGCTGATATATCAGACAAAATTAAAAAGGCAGGGACACTCAGGGCTATACTGAAATCACTTCTGGACAGGGAGGTCTATAATACTGATTTACGCATAATCAACCCTTCGGGCACAGGGCTGGAGCCGCCGGCAACACCTCTTGACGTAAAACAGCAGCTTCAGAAAATCCTTACAGATGAGATACGCATAGGTGTTCAAGTTGAAGGTCCGCACAGCGATGACATACGCTCTTCTATCATTGAGGGGCTGACGGGGGAGGGGTTTTCAGTTGATGAGGCGGGTGGTGCGGACAAACCTGATATCCTCGTGCGGGGAGTAGTCAGTTTTGAGAATGCAGACATTCCACAGTGGAAATTTGTAAGATGGAATATTACTATTGACCTCATTAATCAGTCTGACAGCAGGATATTCGGCAGCATTACCCGTCATGGAAGGGAAGGTCACATGAACTTCAAAGAGGCAGAGGATAAGGCAGTCCGGGCGCTGCAGGAAGATATTAACAATGAACTTGGCCGTCAACTTATTTCATCTGTTTACGGGGGGGACTGAATTACGGCATTCTGAATAAGTATCCTAGGGCCATCCTTAAAGAGCATCTCAATTTTATTATTTTGAATCAATGATAAGACTATCCCAACCCCAAATTTGGAATGTTGTATAATCTCATCCTTTTTATAACTTCCGGACATACTATAGATTCTGACCCTGGTTAAATCATAATCAGTTAACCTCGACATATATTCGTTGTAATGTGCTTCCGGAGTCTTTATCTTCCTGGCAGGGCTTGCTGATTTTGAAGATGTTGCAGATTTGGGCCTGGTAGTTCCGGATGGTTTGGCACGAAACTTATGTTCGCTGTTACAGGTATTGCACTTTACCTTTACAGGCACATTATTAGCCATAGCAATAATTGTATGGACTAATTCCAATTTACACTTTGTACACCATCCGTCAACAGGACCACTTACCGTATAATTATTTTTCATAACACATCATACCACAATCACAGTGCCCTGGTAAACAAAAAAAAATAGCGGGTTATTGAGCCCTTCTGACCGACTTAATTGTTACTGTCTCCATGGGGACATCACCCAACCCCATTTTCGTGCCTGTTTTCACACTCTTTATCCTGTCAACGACATCCATTCCTTCCACAACCTTGCCAAATACTGCATATCCGTAGCCCTGCGGTGATGTGTCCCGATGATCGAGGAAGTCGTTATCCACAACATTGACAAAGAACTGGGCGGTTGCACTGTCCACAACCATTGTCCTTGCCATCGCAATTGTTCCACGTTTGTTCTTTAAACCGTTTGCTGCCTCATTTTTTATTTGCCCCTTTGTCTGTTTCTGCTGCATATCCGGTGTGAAGCCGCCACCCTGGATCATGAAGTTGCTTATTACCCTGTGGAATATAGTCCCATCGTAGAACTTGTCATCAACATATGACAGAAAATTACTGGTGCTTATAGGCGCATTCTTCTTATCCAGCTCTATTTTGATATTCCCGGCCGATGTCTCCATCAGTACTACCGGATTCTTATCCTCTGCGCCGGCTTCTCCGCCTGCCACCATCATTACCATTGATGCTGCAATAATTAAACTCAGGATTGTCAACTGCATTTAGATCTCCTTTCAACTTATTGGTTTTATTGTGTTTGTGTTTTATCCCAATCCCACATCGAGCACCATCATGACTGCAAATCCGAGCATGGCGCCCATTGTCGCCGTATCTGTATTGCCGTTATGCTGGGCTTCCGGGATAAGTTCCTCTACAACTACAAATATCATAGCACCGGCTGCAAACGCAAGTGCATATGGAAGAATTGCCTGTGATGTTATGACAACAGCCGCGCCGATCAGCCCGGCAGCAGGTTCGACTACAGCCGACAACTGCCCGTACCAGAAGCTCTTAAATCTTGATAACCCTTCACGTCTCAGAGGCATGGACACCGCCATTCCTTCAGGAAAGTTCTGGAGCCCTATACCTATCGCCAGTGCAACAGCCCCTGTAAAGGTGGCTGACGGGAGGCCTGATGCAGCAGCACCGAAAGCGACTCCGACTGCGAGGCCTTCCGGGAAATTATGCAGTGTGATGGCAAGGATAAGCAGGGTGCTGCGATGCCAGGATGTCTTGATCCCCTCTGCCTCTTCACCCGCAAAACCGCTGTGCAGGTGTGGAAGCACCCTGTCAATGCCTCTGAGGAAGATTCCGCCAAGCAAAAATCCGGTTAAAGGCGGCAGCCAGATAGGAACCCCCCTGCCTTCAGACATCTCGATTGCAGGTGCAAGCAATGACCAGTAACTGGCGGCGATCATTACCCCTGCAGCAAAACCGAGCATCCCATCCAGCATCCTGATGTTAACATTGCGTGTCAGAAACACCACGGCAGCGCCGATGGCAGTGACTCCCCATGTAAAGGAGGTTGCTAAGAATGCCTGATAGACGGGGTGGAGGTTTTGGAAATAACTTATCATATAATGCAGACTATACAGGGGGCATGTAATCTGATGCAAGAAACAGCGCTATAAGTCCGCATATCAGTATGACAACATTAAGAGCTACTGACCTCATGTGTATATGTCTGAATTCCCTTTTAAGGATTTCCTTCTGCCCGGCATCTTCCACTGTCCTGATCTGGAGTCTGACTTCCCTGGCCTTTGAAGCCACAGCAAGCCCCAGATAGAGCGTCAGGGCTGTCATTACCACCAGGATGCTTATTCTGCCCCATGGATAGAGACGCTCCTTCAGGGACAACAGGATGACAGTGGCAAGGGCAGTCCCGCTGCAGAGGTAGCCCATTATCCAGTATTTTGGGAATATGTCTCCGAGCACATCCCCTGCGCTCTCCCGCGGCAGGACCTTGAATATACTTGGTGCGCCTATCACGACGAGGAAAACCATGCCGCCGGTCCAGACAGCAAGTGACAGGAGATGAATAAATCTTAACATGGTAATCATACAGAGGTCATCCTGATCAGCTCAATTGCCTTCTTATGCAGGTTTCTGTTTGCTGCTGCAATGAGCGGTACTGTGCGTTCAAGGCCTGCGTTAATACCGCTGATGTCTCCGCCGTCCATGTCTGTAATAATTCCCCCGGCCTCCTTGAGTATCAGCATGCCTGCGGCGAAATCGAAGCTCCTTGCCGGCGTGGCGACAAGCAGGAGATCAATTGCATTGCTCGCCATAATGGAAAGGTCAAGGGCAGTTGCACCGAGGCAACGGACTTTTTTTGCAGATCTCAGTACCGGCAGTATCCTGTCAATGTCCTTCCTGGGAACAGAAGCCTCATATGCCACCATTTCAAATTCTTCCGTGCCGTGACAATTAATCCTTGTCCCATTACACCAGGCGCCCTCCCCCTTAACAGCCCAGTATTCTTTTCCTGAGGAAAGGTCCAGGACATATCCTGCAATAAGGTTCTCAAGCCTCCGCCCATCCAGTACCGCTATAGATGCGGCATAGTACGGCACACCCCTCTTTGCATTATTGCTGCCGTCTATTGGGTCAACAAGGATATATATGTCACTTTCTGCACCAAACTTTTTTATTCCGCACTCTTCAGATATCAGAGTGAACCCTTTGCCAGTGCCTGCAGTCTTTTCCAAAGCCTCAATTATGATTGTTTCTGCTGTTTCATCTATCAGGAATGTCTGATCACCGCTGGCGCCATGCCTGATATGGACTGCGGCATCTGCGCTGCCGGCTATAGCGGGGATTTCCGCGAAAAGTCTTTTACCAATACCACGTAAAATCTCTATCCACTCATATGGAGATAACTGCATAGATCCATAATAGCAGAGTTTGGTCAATATTGACAGATTTACATTAAAGCTGCGGAATCAATGACACGGCAGACTTCCTCTTCATTTGTTATGCCGTTCCCTATCTTGACAGCTGCATCGTCACACAGGCTCATCATCCCTTCTCTGACCGCGGCATCCCGCATATCGGCTTCTGTGCCGCCGGAAACTATAAGCTGTCTGGCCTTTGGTTTGACTGTAAATATCTCAAATATGCCTGTCCTCCCGGAGTATCCCGTCCTGTTGCATGAGTAACAGCGGCCTGTGGAATTCTGCCCGTTCCTGCAGTTGCAGCATAACCTTCTGACCAGCCGCTGCGCAATAATCCCTATTACAGTGGATGCTATGATATGGCCTGGTATGCCGATATCAATCAGTCTTGTTACAGCAGATACTGAATCGTTCGTATGAAGCGTACTAAGGACGAGATGGCCTGTCATTGCGGCCCTGAATGCTATAGCCGCAGTCTCTTCGTCGCGTATCTCGCCTATCAATATCACATCAGGGTCCTGCCTCAGTATTGATCTGAGACACCTGGCAAATGTCAGTCCGATGTCTGATCTGGCCTGAACCTGATTTATACCGGCGATATTGTATTCTACAGGATCTTCAACTGTAACAATATTAAGCATGCCGGACTTAATCCTGTTTATGATTGAGTACAGGGTCGTAGTCTTTCCGCTGCCGGTGGGGCCGGTAACAAGGATTATCCCCTTTTTTCGCTGTATCAGTTTCTGAACTGTATCATAATCATTATGAGACAAGCCAAGGTTTTCGAGCGACACGGTTGTCTGATTGTGATCAAGAATCCTTATTACTGTCTTCTCCCCTCCGGATACCGGCAGGGTTGATATGCGGACATCAATTTCCGTGTTGCTGATTTTTAGCCTGAATCCGCCATCCTGCGGCAGTCTCCTCTCTGCAATGTTTAACCGTGCCAGGATCTTGAGGCGTGAGGTCAGGGGTCCGTGGAGCCCTGACGGAAGGCGCGCCTTTTCCAGCAATACGCCGTCAATCCTGTACCGCACAGTCAGAGATTCTCCTGAAGGTTCTATGTGAATGTCGCTTGCCCTGTTCTCAACGGCCTCTGAAAGGAGAAGGTTTACCAGCCTGATTACAGGTGCGCTGTTGCCTTCGGTTTCCGGTTCCCGGAGATTGCCTGCCGCAGATTCCGGCCCCGGAAAATCTGAGACAGATGCATCGAACCTGTAGTGATGCCTGATTGCCTCGGCCACCGCCCCTTGAGACCCGATAAGTGTGCGTATCTTCATCCCGCTGTGAAATTCTATATCTTTTAAGGAGTCAAGATTCAATGGATCAGCGGTTATTACAAACAGGGTCCTGCCCTCTGAATATAAAGGAAGGATTGAATGCCTCTTTGCCATGTCCCCGGGCACGTGAATGAGCACGTCAGGCATAATATTGAAATTTCTGATATCGGCATATTCAAGGCCATGTTGCCGTGAAAGGGTCTTTGCTATATCATCCTCAGATGCGAGTCCTTTGCATCTGAGCAGGTCCCCGAATCTCATTTGAGTCCCTTTTTGTGCTGCGACTATTTCGTCTATGACAGCGCTTCCTATTATCCCCTCTTCTGCGAGTATTTCTCCTGTTTTCTTATATGCCCCCATTGCAGAATTCCTCCATAACCATTTTAAGATTATTGATTTCTGTGTCTGTGATTGTTGTAAGGCTGTCAAAGGATGCCTTCTTCAGGAGTGTGTCCTGATAAGTCCTGACCAGTGGTTTCCCGCTGTATGTTATTACTGTTATTGCGCCGTCCAGATCAGTGCGGTAAATTGCAGAGCCGGCATGTCTGTATGCAGAAATCGCCTCAGGTGAAGGATGGCGGTATGAATTCTGATAGCCTGCTGAAATAATCGCTGCAGCAGGCTTAACAGAGGAAATGAATTTGGCATCAACAGATCCACGCGCCCCGTGATGGGGGACCTTCAGAATACTGCTCCTGAGTCCGGCATTGCTGGCAGCAATATCCCTGAGGCGCTCTGCCCCTGTATCTCCGGTAAATAATACTGCACTATTTCCGCATGCAATCCGCATCACAACAGAGAGGTCATTTATCATTCCTGAATTTGATATCCTGTGTCCTGACATATGCGACGGGGGATTTAACACTGACACACTGCAGCCGTCTATTGTCTTCGCCACCGGATTTGAGCTTACTGATAAATGCCTGATGCCCTGGTCCCTGATTCTCCTGTCAAACAGGAAAGTGGCAGGGCTTGTCATCCCATTGGTCCAGACCTCACCTACCTTAAAAGTGTCCAGTATATATATCAGCCCTCCGGCGTGGTCTGTCTGGGGATGGGACAGCACCATATAATCAACAGTTCTTATCCCCTTGTTCCAGAGGTATGGCGCAATTACGGATCTGCCTGTATCCAGTGTATTGCTGAATGTGCCGCCGCCGTCAATGAGCATGATTTTACTGCCGGGAAATTCTATGAGCGCAGAATCCCCCTGTCCAACGTCGAGAAAGGAGATGCGCAGGGTCTTATTGTCATAGCTGCCGGATAGTCTGCAGCATATCGCGGCGGCGATCAGGGATATTGAAATGACAGTAGTAATTTTTGCCCATCTCTTTTTAAGGTAAGAGAGTGAGATTAAAAAAAGGTACAATAAAATGACCAGGATTATATGAGGCGAAGGTGTGTGTATGACGGCAAAGGGGAGAGATGCAAAAAAATCCACCATCTTCAGAAACACCATCACAAGTATTTCATTCAGCGTTTCAAATGGGAGTACGGCTCTGTTGAAAATAAGTCCGATACAGCCTGATGCCAGACCAACTGGTATGACTGTAAGCCCTGCATAGGGTATTAATATCAGGTTAGACAGCAATCCTGTCCATGTCAGTTGATTGAAATAATGTGAAACTATCGGAGTAGTGGATGCCGCTGCGCTGACAGTAAGTATAAGGAGGAGCACGAACTTGCGCCGCCATTCTGCGGGACCTTTTGCAACACCCCCTTTACCGCCAGTATCATGAAAGATCCTCACGGTAATGATCATTGCCAGGACTGCGGTGTATGATAATTGAAATGATATGTCAAACAGTCCCTGAGGGTCCCGGATTAGCACTATCAGTGCGGCTATTGCCAGTGTGCTGATCGGGTCATCATCTCTTTCGATCACGATTGCCAGCAAAAAGACTATTGCCATTATCAGGGACCGAATCGTGGCAACCTCTCCCCCTGATAAAAAGGAATATAAGATTATGAGGGGTATTGTAACTATTGCCGATATTTTTGACGGCGTCGTGTACAGGGTAATCCGCAGGAAGAGCCTGTAAGGCAAATGGGTCAATAAATATCTGGTGATGAAAAAAATCAGGAATGTCACAAATCCCAGATGTGAGCCTGAGATCGAGAGGATGTGAGTAACGCCTGCTGCCGTGAATTTATCCCTGATCTCAGGTGTAAGGTCTCCCGTTGTACCGATTATCATTGCCTGCAGCACGGCAGATGAGTGATCAGAAAGGCCCTGTTTTATAGACACCCTGATGTTCTCTCGCCATCCGAATATTTTTTTCAATACAGGATTGCCATATTCCCCGGTCTTTATAAGCCAGTCCTTCTTCCCGGGACTGGCTGTTGCCCTGATGCCTTTGCGGGACAGATACCCCGCATAGTTAAACAGCCCCGGGTTCTTAAAGCCGCGGACCCTCTTGAGTCTCGCCGTGAACCGTATTTCATCGCCGTAATCCAGGCCAGCTGCCGTATCATAAACGGTTAATCTAACCCTTCCGCTTGCGGGCATAATGCTGTTTCCATGCTGTATCGCTGATGCCGTTAAGATTGCCGCAATCCTTTGAGGATAATGAATTACCGGTTCATCAACAGTTCCTGTAATGGTCACCTTATCTCCGTTTGCATGCCCTGATATGTCATCAGGAGGGAGGATGCCCGCCAGGAGTGTATATGAAAAACCTGCAGAAAATGCCATAACCATGAGAGGCAGAGCGGCATGCATTGGTTTGCCGGCTTTTCTGTTGATGACACAGGCAAATATCAGGAACAGGATAGTGATGACTGTTGTGCCGGCCGGGAAATAGTAAAATAATTCAGCGGCAGCAATACCCAAAATATAGAAGATTGTGATTTGGACAACCGGCCTTTGCATGGTTAGCCTTTATATTGGATTGTGCTGGAAAATGTCCCGGCGAAATTTGTTTGACCGGTGCATCAAAGTGCAAATTTAGAAATATTGATGAACCGGGAAGGGATTTAGTGCAGGTTTATAAACTTAACTATAGTCCAGGAAAGGAGGTTGTCAAGGGGTATAATATGGTCAGACAAGGGGCTGCAATTTCGATAAAAAAATATTGACACGAATAGGACTATTAAAATATAATTATACTTCCTCTGATACAGAGGGCTATCAGGTATTTGACAACAGAAATCCTCTTCTTTTTATTAAACCCGTATAACCTAATTGCAGTATTTTGAAAGGAGAATGAAAATGGGAGAAAACCTTACCCAGAAAATCTTAAAGGAGCATCTGGTTTCCGGCAGTATGGAGTCCGGCAAGTCCATGGCAATCCGGATAGACCAGACACTGACGCAGGATGCCACAGGCACAATGGCGTATCTTCAGTTTGAGGCAATGGGGGTGCCAAGGGTAAAGACAAAGCTGTCTGTAAGTTACGTTGACCATAACACTTTACAGCAGGATTATATGAACCCTGATGATCACCTCTTTCTCCAGAGTATAGCCGCTAAACATGGCATATACTTCTCACGGCCGGGCAATGGCATCTGTCATCAGATACATATGGAGAGATTCGGAGTTCCGGGAACTACTCTGTTGGGTTCGGACAGTCATACCCCCACAGGCGGCGGCCTGGGACAGATTGCGATAGGCGCAGGGGGGCTCGATGTGGCATTCGCCATGGCAGGCAAGCCATTTAACCTGAAGGTGCCTGAAGTGGTAAATGTTCGTCTTACAGGAAAACTGCCTGAGTGGGTCTCTGCAAAAGATGTGATCCTTGAGCTTTTAAGGCGTGTCGGTGTAAAAGGCGGGGTGGGCAAGGTTTTCGAATACTCAGGACCAGGGGTTGCAACACTGTCAGTTCCTGAACGCTCCACTATTACTAATATGGGCGCTGAGACCGGCGCTACAACGTCAATATTCCCAAGTGATGATGTGACTAAGGCATGGTTTGAGAGTCAGGGGCGTAGTAATCAATATGTACCATTATCTGCTGACAAAGATGCGGTTTACAGCGATTCCATAGAAATTGACCTTTCTTCACTGGTCCCTATGGTAGCGGTTGATCCCAGTCCCGGAGATGTAAAAACAGTCGCAGAGCTTGCCGGCATGAAAGTGGACCAGGTTTCTGTCGGAAGCTGTACAAATAGTTCTTTCCGTGACCTTGCAATATTTGCAGAGATACTGAACGGGAAGGTGATACATCCGAATGTTTCAGTAACCGTTTCCCCGGGTTCCCGGTCTGTTTATCAGCAGATAGACAAATCAGGACACCTGGCCATGCTCATAGCCGCAGGCGTTCGTATACTGGAGGCAACCTGCGGACCGTGTATAGGGCAGGGGGCCGCACCTCCAAGTGATGGCGTGACAGTAAGGACTTTTAACAGGAACTTTGCAGGCAGGACAGGTACGAAGACGGCAAAGGCTTATCTGGTCAGTCCGGAGGTTGCAGGCGCTTGTGCAATAACAGGTGTAATGACTGACCCGCGTACCCTTGGAAAGGCTCCTCAGGTAAGGACTACATCTCCGGTTATTGATGACAGGATGATTATTCCGCCTTATTCTGAAGATGCCGCTAAACAGGTAAAGATTATTCGCGGGCCCAATATCGCACCTCTTCCGGAATTCAGGCCTCTTCCTGAAAAAATATCAGGTGAGATATTGCTTTATCTTGGTGATAATATTACCACCGATCATATTCAGCCGGCAGGCAAATACCTTCCGCTGAGATCAAATGTCCCTGAATATGCGCGTAAGGCGACGTTCGTGCAGGTTGATCCGACTTTTGCGAGCCGTGCTGAAGCACTGCGAGACAGTGGTGGATATGGTTTTATCGTTGGAGGCGAAAACTACGGACAGGGGTCAAGTCGTGAACATGCAGGCCTCTGCCCAATGTTCCTTGGTGTAAAGGCTGTCATTACCACCTCCTTTGCGAGAATCCACCTTGCGAACCTTATTAATTTCGGCATCCTTCCGCTTACGTTTGCTAATGCGGCCGACTATGGAAAAATAAAGCAGGGTGATAAGGTAACACTTAATACTTCGGATATCTCTTCTGACTTGACTCTCGTGGTAAATGGAAGCACAGAGATTAAACTGAAACCTGCTTATACGGAAAAGGATATACCCATGCTCAAGGCCGGCGGAGCCCTGGCAATGATCTGATTCAAGGTCTGTTCAAGTCTCTGATTTTTTTAAAGGGGGCAATCTGTAACAAGATTGCCCCCTTTTTTATTCTGTGTGCAATAATTATACATTTGCCAAAAACGATACCATTTCTACACACTCTATTTATTGTTGTTACTATTTCTACACGCCTTATTTCATTAAGCCAGTAACAATCCTTCTGCATTATAATTATAAATATCATTAATATCAACAAGTTACATATTTATTGAGATTTATTGCATATTAATTACTGCATGGCATATATAATGCAAAAATGTAACATAAGACACACAAGATAAGGAGGATGCGTCTCATGAATGAAATCATCAGGACATATATCTTAAGTGTTGAAATGCATCTGCCTACTCAGGATACACTGGCAATTATTAAAAAGATCGTTGGAGCCAATAAGGAGGTTCCGTTTTATATTCAGCCATTCTCCGGGAATGCCTGATGAAAAATCACTGTAATATCTGATACGGAGGTGATTGTATGGATAAGCACATAGAAGAAACACTAAGCCTCAGCCCCCTATATGTGACAATGACTGAAGAGGAGAAGAATACGCTTATCCAGAAAATTATCTCACACCTCGAATATACCCCGGATAACAATCAAAATACTTCAGTTTAAATCTTCCATTTCGCATAAGATCGGGATATAATCTGCCATAAGTATACAGGTTTGCCTTTTACTTATGACATCTAAAAAAGAGTTCCTGAAAAACCTTCCTATGTTTTCCACGCTTTCGGACAAAGATATTATCAGATTGTCTGACATGGCAAAGGAGTTTACTTACAAGAATGGTGAATATGTATTCTACGAAGGGGATTCGCCGGATTGGTTTTGCATAGTAAAAGAAGGTAATATTAAGGCCATCAAGCAGGCTGAGGATGGTAAAGAGATAATAATGCACATGTTCAAGGCTGGTGATACGTTTGGGGAGGTTGCTGTTTTTGACAGGAGGCCATACCCGGCGTCTGCCCTCACCGTGGGACAAACGACGATTATCAAGTTTCATCAGACCCACTGCTTTGAAATCCTTGAGACAATGCCGGATGTAGCCACGAAGTTTCTTCTGACGATGGGGAGGAAACAGAGGGAGTTTGTCAAAAGGATTGAGGCAGCTCTGACGTCGAGGGTTGAGAAGAGGATAGCAAATACACTTTTAAAACTTGCCAGCATGATTGACACAGAGCAGGGAAAGAGCATCAACCTGCATCTGACGCGCAAGGATATCGCAAGCATGGTAGGAACAACAATCGAAACAACCATCAGGATGATGAGCAGACTCCAGAAGGAAGGGGTAATAGAGACCAGGAAGAACGGAATAACGATTCTGAAGCCGGACAGGCTACGGGAGATAAGCGGACAGGAAGACGATGATTGATATGATATATATCATTGTGCCTTTGCAGGCTGAGTGTTAAATTTTACAATGTAAGGAGGGAGTGAGATGACGGGAATAACGAGGGATATGACAGTAAATCAGGTCTTGAAGCTCTACCCTAAGAGTGTTGGCGTGTTCAGCAAATTCAACATTGATGCCTGTTGCGGCGGAAACAGGAGTCTTGAGCAGGCTGCTAAGGAAGATAAGGCTTCTCTGGATGAGCTGATGATGGCGCTTAAACAATGCACGCAGTAGTTAACAAAAGGAGGTGGCAAAATGTCAACAGGAACAAAGACCGTAGAACTTGATGTAAGGGTAATACCGCCAAGGGATAAACATCCAAAGATATTCCAGACATTTGACAGCCTGAAGTCCGGAGAGGTATTGCTGATTATAAATGATCACGACCCTGTACCGCTTAAATACCAGTTTGAGTTCGAGAGGCAGGGCAAGTATGGATGGAAATATATAGAGAACGGGCCTGAGATATGGAAGGTTGAAATAGAAAGGAAGTAACAGGAGATTGGACAGATGATCGAAAAATTGAAGAATATTCCAAAAGAAAAGATAGTGGATCTGGATGTCAGGCCGGAATTGGACGCCGGACGGGACCCGTTTAATCTTATTATTAAAACACTTGGCGGCATGAAAGATGACCAGGCGCTGCACCTGATAATTAATTTTGAACCTGTTCCCCTGTATACTGTGATGAAGATGAAGGGATATTCCCACTCAGCTGAGCAGGCAGGAGGTTTGTGGCATGTCTACTTGTATAAGGAAGGAGAGTCGTCTTCCTCATGTGCCATTAGCGGAGAGGGTGCTTCAGCTCCATCAGAGCCCAGGACACTGGAGATTGATGTTCGCGGACTCGAGCCTCCGGAGCCTATGGTAAAGATTATAGAGATGCTCCCGCAGGTTGGTGTCAATACAACACTTCTCGTACACCATCACAGGGAACCGATGATGCTTTATGACAAGCTCGATCACCTCGGTTTTCAGGCGTCTGCTGAAAAGATAAGTGAGGGTTATTTCAAAGTCAGGATTACAAGGAAGGGATAGGTATTTTCATCAATGAGCACACCGTTTCCAGGAAGCATAGCGACACCCTTTACACCGCCTTTTAAGGTTGTGCGCCTGTACTTTATCATTGCAACTATAACCTTTATTTTCTTGAATGGTCTGATGTTACTAAATTCCGGCTACATTTACGGGTTCCATTTCCAGCCAAGACTGCTCTCTTTTGCACATATAGCCGTGCTCGGGTGGGCCACAATGATTATCATGGGTGCAATGACACAGCTTATACCCGTTATACTTGAAGCATCCCTTTTCAGTGTAAGAATGGCAAAATGGGGTCTGTGGCTGTATGTCCTTGCTGTGATGACGATTACAGGGCATTTCTGGTTTTTTGCCACAAAAGGGGGAGGAATGGCATGGGCTGCAGGCATAGCCTTTTCAGCTGTTATCCTGTTTGTAATAAACGTGGGTCTGACCCTGCGGAAGGTTAAGAGTCTCAATATTACGATAGCACACATCATTGCTGCAATTGTCTATCTGACTGTCGTTGCTACCATGGGTTTATTCCTCGGAATTAATCTGAGCATTCCAATTATAAAGGGCAACCACCTTAACTATATGGCCCTGCATGCTGCTATTGGTTTTGGAGGATGGTTTTCCATGATCATCATGGGGGTCTCGTACAAACTCCTGCCGATGTTCACTCTTTCCTATACCTACAGGACATGGCCTGGCTGGATGGCATTTTCACTGGTCAATCTTGGCATAATTGGAATAATCATCGAGTTTCTGACGAACAGGCCTTTCTACAGTACTTTATTTATTTTATGCGGTCTCATCGCGTTTTCATATCAGGTGATCCTTATCTTGAAAGGGAGGATGAGGAAGGCCCTGGATATTGGTCTTCGCCACGCTGTTATTTCCTATGCCTATATACCGGCCGCAGCTATCCTCGGGGTAGTTATATCTCTGAGCAATATAGCCCCTGAGATACGTCAGCGGATCATACTCATATATGGATTTACAGTGTTGTTCGGTTGCATTACTTTACTGATAATCGGCATGATGTATAAAATTGTTCCTTTCCTTGTATGGTTTCACAAGTACAGCGACAAGGTTGGAAAAGAAAAGGTGCCGCTTTTAAAAGACATGTTTTCAGAGAAACTCGGCCATATACAGTTCTGGCTGCTTAATATAGGAGTGCCGGACGTCATGGTTGGGTTATATCTTGAGAATCAGCTAATCGTAGGAATTGGTTTAACCATCATATTTATATCATCCCTTCTTTTTGGATATAATATGCTTACTGTATTTACACGGAAATAGAAGATGCCGCTTACGGAACAACTAATATTAACTGCATTGAAGCATGTTATTGATCCTGAAATAGGGATTAACATCGTTGATCTGGGTCTTGTCTATGATGTCAAGCTGGATGGCGGTGATGTCATTATAAAAATGACAATGACGACACCTGGATGTCCCCTTCATGAAAGCATTGCGAGGGGGGCGGAGGATGCCGCAAGACAACTGGAAGGCGTATCAACTGTTAAGGTGGATCTTGTCTGGGACCCCCCGTGGACTCCTGACAGAATCAGCGATTGGGCAAGAAAACAATTAGGCTGGAAGTAAACCCCTCAAAAAATCACCCCTCAAATAATTATTGAAAAATAATATGCATTTTGCTATTGTAATGCCGTTTGTGAATCTTTCTTTGCATTTCTGATGAGGAGGGGACCATGGCTACAAAAGAAGCAAGAATCATGTGGACCAAGACTGACGAGGCGCCTGCTCTGGCGACGTATTCACTGCTGCCTGTAGTGCAGTCATTTACAAAGGCGGCTGGCGTGGTAGTAGAGACA
>JADZCV010000033.1 GCA_020851375.1 Nitrospirota bacterium
ACAACCGGAAGCGGCCTTGGCTATCAGATCACAACCGACTTTACGCCTTACAGGGGATACCCGGAGCTTGCGCAGGGCGATGCTGACGCCGCAGACTGGATAACGAATGCACTCCGTAAGATAGACCAGGATATAGGGACAGGCGTAATCGGTGGAGGCACTTCCACGAGCGCCACGGCAGGCAGTCAGACACTACCGTCCAATCCGGCTGGTTTTATCAATGTGATCATTGCTGGAGTGGCAAGGAAGATCCCGTACTATAACGTATAGATTATTACTTTTTATCATTTTACGGAAATTGCACGGAATTTGCCGTAAAATTGGGGTATTTTGAGGCATTTTGAGGGGTGTGTCAGGTTTGTCACAAACACCATAACCCCCTGAAATGCTTGATTTTATTTGGTGGGCCGTGGAGGGATCGAACCTCCGGCCCGCTGATTAAGAGTTTGTTTAGTATGATTCCGCTCCATTTCAGCCCATAACGCAACTATCAGAAAGATTTAATAAAACTCATCTTCGCCCTTTTCGTCAAACATGGATTTATCGTTAATTTCCATTTGATTCGTTTGCAGTTTGTTTGCAGATTTATCTCCAAAGAGACTATCTTCAAGTCCTTTTACCGCAGCCTCCTGGAGCCCTGGGAGGGCGTGGCTGTATATGTCCATTGTGATCCCTATTCCAGAATGACCAAGGCGCTCGGAAACAATTTTGGGGTGAACTCCCTGATGCAGGAGCAGTGTCGCATGACAATGCCTTAGATCATGGAACCGGATGACGGGGAGTTTTGCTCCCTGGGTGACTCGTTTAAAATCCCTGGTTGCCAAGTTGTGTGCGTGGACAGGCTTCCCATTTTGCTGGCAGAAGATAAGATCATGATCTTTATAATCAGCCCCGAAAAGGCGCCGGTGATCGTTCTGCTCCTCCCGAAGATTTAACAGCTCGTCTACGACTATTTGCGGTAGAGGTACCGCCCGTCTGCTCTTATTGCTCTTGGGTTCCTTAAAGAGCTGGACCTTCCCGAGGCGATAGAATGTCTGTCGAATGCGGGCCACTTGCCGAGTTAAGTCCACATCTTGCCAGCGAAGTCCTAAGATTTCCCCTTGACGCATACCTGTCATAATAGCCATCAGGTAAATCCTGTAATATAAAGACTGCTGCGCACTGATGAGAAATTTCTTAACCTGTCCCTCATCCCATATTTTAGGCTCAGGTTTATTCTTCCTCGGTGGATCCACCATCTCACAGGGATTTCTTACCAGGAGTCCCCAGCGGACAGCATGCTGCAGGGCCTGACGAAGTACCCTATGATGATAGAGCACTGTAGTTGGTGAAAGCCCAGTAGTTAATCGCTCACTGTAGTAACCCTGAATTTTCTGCGGAGATAGTTTGGTTAAAGGGATATTGCCGATGCACGGCTTTAAATGCAGTTTGATTGTTTCTTTATAACTTTTAAGAGTTGTTATTGCAACGGATCCAGAGGCATAATCTGATAGCCATTGATCCAGATATTCACCAGTCTTTAATTTATGCGTCGGGATCGTCCCACCGCCAAGGAGCTGGCTCAAGAGATTTGTAAGATGTGTTTCAGCTTCTTTCCTGGTTCTGTGGGAGAACCACTTCTGCCGGCGCTTGCCTGCTTCATCCGGTTCGGTATCAATGACTACTGCGTAGCGTTTGCCTCGTTTTCGGATGTGTCCGCGCATATTGGCGTAGTATAATGTTTATGTTAAAGAGAATCAACTATTAATCTGAACAACTATTAATCAGCGACCTAAAACGCCTCTCCCCTAAAATGCGGACACCACCAGACCCCCTGCTTTACTGCTTCCGCCTGGAACTGATCTTCAAGTGAAGAGGGATGATGCCCTCCGATTTTAAGCGGGTGAATATACTGACACGGTGACAAGGGTATGTATGTCTTTGGCTTATCCTCAAGTTCCATCTCCTGGTGGCGCTTTCTGATCTGGACCATGGGATCATCTCCCTCGAGGGCCTCTTCATAACCCTCAAGAATCTCGTCATACATATCTGACATACTTACCGATAGCGCAAGTCTCCTCCCTTCTTCCTTTGCATCAACACCAAACATCCAGCAATATGCCCTGTAGTCTCTGCAAAGCAGGCTACGCATGTAACACTCAAGAGTTTTATTTGTCTCCCATGGCATCACCGGCATGTTGTTAATCTCGATGCTGACACCTTTCCATGACCGCACTATCTGGAAGAGTTTCTGAAACAGCTTTAACTGCTGCTACAAATAATAAAAATATTCTTTTCATGATTAGTCCCTCCTTTATTGGCCCTATAAACCCTATCTGATAACTGTTTCAATTCCGCTCCCGGGTAATTCCTTTCCGCAGTACCGGCAAACAATCGCTTCAGCCTTTATCATCTCCGCACAGTAAGGACATTTTTTCATGTCTGACGATAGAGTAAACGATCTCTTTGTTTTGCAATACGGACATTCAATCGCTTCTTTCCGGCGCCATTCATTACATTTAAGACACTTCCAGCCATCCTTGCTAAAATCCTCTATCTTTATTTCTGGCAATACAAGAAGAATTAAAACTACGAGCGGTGTGAGGAGTAGGCTACATACTACCCATCCACCAATGGAACGCTTCTTTTGTTTTGCCAGAAGATAGGCGAGAATGGCGCCTATGATCCAGACTGCTACAAATGGCATTTCAGTTTTCCCTGCCTTAGATTAAAGATGCTTCACCCAATGCTCTTCCGAGATGATTGATACAGGGCTACCTTTCTCCTTCAATTCAATAGCTGCCTTTATTTTTAACCCGTGTGTCGAGTGTTTCCAATCAGTGCTCCCAAGCAAGCCGATCACAAGATAATTAGTTTTCTGAGTGACATTTGATTGAGGTATGCCGCCTCTATATGTAATTTCCCTCTCGCATTTATTTCGTGCGCCATAGCAAAACTTTCCAGTTAAACAAAATTGCATGCTTTCAAATATAATCGGAGGTGCTGGTTTATCAAGAGGCAATAAAGTTGAAGCATGGGAAAGATTCTCAATTATTTCTCCGGTGCTATAATCAATTAATTCATGTTCTGGCCTGCATCCAGTTATCTCAGACAACAAATTGAAAAGCTCCGCTCTTTCGCCATCATCAATGATATTGTCCTCAAGAATTTTCTCTATTCGGGAGGCCAAAATATTAGCAGGCCATGTATCCACGATCTCCCTACTCAGATTAAGCCAATGGGCAAGAAATCGGGCTTCGCTGTCATGTAATATCCTATCCGCCTGAATGCCCTTGCAAAGGCCTATTAATTCATCAATGGTTCTATTTGTAAGACGTTTTGCACTGAAATTTCTATTGATTGGTTGGCCATGGGGACCAAGATTCTTGCTATTATTACGAATCACAGTATCGTTGGTCTGCTTTTCCTCATTTTCAACTCCACCTAATCCAATTGTTACGATTAAATCCTTTTCTTCAGGCATAGGACACCCACATTCAAGCGAGTCATGTTCAACACAGTAATGGTATTGCATAATCACTCCTCCACGTTTTCAATGTCGGCCTTCCCCATCTCGTAATCATGCTGGACCTTCTGATATTCCCAACGGGGACATGAATTATTCCCTTATGATCTGACATTGGACTATTTCTTCTTCGCCAACTGATGTTGGAACGACGGCGAGATGAGGGAGTAATCGTCCCCAGAAATTAAAGTTGGCCACTGCCTGAATAAAATATATCTTTCCAGGCTCAACTTCAATTGATAAACTCTCAACCATTATTGGACTCTTTGACCAAATAGTTACTTTGCCAGGTATTGCCTGGAAATAGAAATAACTGCCACTCAACATTACGACGTCTCTGGCTTCTGTACTTACTTCCATAGTTCTGATTGTGCCATCAGGGGGCCGGTAAACATAAATGAGGGACTGATTGATGGGAATCTCATTTATTCCTACAAAATGCGGCCCGAGTGGGACACATGAGGTGCAAGCCATGAATAAAAAAAAGATAGCAATGACTATCTTAATAAATGTCTTATCTAACACCATAATGTTTACTCCCATTCAATATCCAACTGGTAAACGTTCTCCCATACTCTGCAATAGCTCCGAGTTATTGTCCGGAATGTTTGATGTTTTTTTTGATGTCTTTCTCTTTATCAGGATTATCCAAGAAAGCCTCAATGTTCTGTTTAATTGCTACAATGGTCTTATCCTGCTTCTCCCGGAATATCCTCAGCAGTTTTTCGACGTATTCTTTTTCATCTTTGTCTTGTAATAAAACAACATCAGGATTATCACCGGTAAGGAGTTCCTCAACGGTGACTCCTAAGACCTTGGCAACTTCATAAAGCTCATTAGCTTTTGGAATTGAGCCTCGCATGATGCTATTAACTATCCCCTTTTTTATACCCTTAGAAATTAAAGCATGCGTGCCACCGTGGTTTTTTGAAAATTCTATGTAGTTGTCTTTTAAGGACTTTCCCATAATAGTATCAAGTAGTACAAATAATGCTTGACAAATGTATCAACTGATGTATACTTCTCTCCATCAACTGGGAGATAGTTAATGATCAATTATTCAAAAGCATCAGTGGGTGATGGTTACTTTGCTATACCGCTGTCTATGGCCTGCCATAGAATAAAATGCATTGAAGTAATCAGGATATGGCGCTCCTGGCTTCAACGTACCACAAAACAGCAGCATTCTGACTGTAACCATCTGGTATTGCATCTCAACAGAGACCCCTACTTCAAACTGACATTTGCGATAGGAGGACTTCATCACACACCGGTGATGAGATGTCTCTTCTACCTTTTACCCTCGATCACCCATCAGTCAGACTTCAAGGGGTGTCAGCCCCAAAGCAAAGAGGGTGAACTCAAAAGTTTGGTCATATTAATGAACCTCCTTTTGAGATTTCGGGGCTTAAGCCCCGAGTCGAAAACAGCTTGGGCGGGCAGACTATCTCCCAAAGACACGTCTATGCCCGGCCAGGAACAGAAAGGCCCTGTGGATCCCTGCCGGAGACCGGGGCCTTTCCTGTATTTATTAGTGTTTATATCACATCCCCCTACAGTAGTAAATAGATTATTGTCCATATTTAGCGTGTCGTCAGCTAACCAGTTAAGGGAGGGTTTAAGGGTTCCATGCACAGAAGTTTATTAGCTCCACAATGCATAAACGAGTCGCTTGAGCCTGCCACTGATGCTGTCAAGAGGAAGCTAAGGGTTTGCGCAAATATCGCATGCAGGGAGCTGTTTCAGCCACAAAGAGACTGGCAGAAGTTCTGCTCCACTGAATGTCATGATGATTATCATTCGATGGCTCATCAGATCGGGACTGCCGCCCTCGATGCTGTTTATGGTCTTAAGATAGCGAAGGAGGGCAGGAATGACCAGTAGAAAGACTGAATTATTCTCTAATCCTTCATCTCTCCGGGAAGCCCTCTATGACATGGTTCATCGCTCGAAGATTCCAGCAAAGGCACAGGTTGAAGAGCTTGGAATCTCATACTCATATCTCTGTAATGCATCAAACCCAAACCTTGAGGGAGAAGGGTTTGATTATCAGTTACGGCTCTTAATCCCTCACACAAGAATTACTCAGAACTTCACCGCTCTTAACTTTATTGAGCAATCACTTGGGAGAATTGCCATTCAGATACCAAATGCTACCCCGTCAACCGGTGACCTTGTTAAGGAGTTCTCAAGGACTACATCTGAATTCTCTGACATCGCACGCGAGATTGGAAATGCACTGCAGGATGACAAGATAACAGAAGCCGAATACCGGCGCCTGGAGAAGGAGAGTTGGGAGTTGATCCGCCAGACTATTCTACTGCTTGAAAAAGTCAAAGAGGCGGTAAGACCTAACGGGGGTGCATATCATGAGTGAGAACAGTGCTACAGGCATAGAGAGGTTCTCTCATCGGCGCTTACTCCTCACTGTAAAAGAGGCTGCTGAAGTGCTGGGTCTCTCTCCCCGTATGGTCTACGAATTCGCCAACAGAAAGATGTTCCCTGAGGGAGTGGTAATCAGGCTGGGTAAGTCTATGTACCTGAGTCGTCCACGTCTTGAGATTTGGCTTGGTGCAAGAGAGAAGGAAGAGAAAGAGCGACAGGAATTGAGGGTGAGAACTGCTGGGGTTGTCTGGCCTCGGTATTAAAGAAAGGGAAGGCGATAGCATGATTACCGGCACGTTAAAAAAATTCGATACGAAGGGGATTAAATAAGATGGGGGTACCTAAACAGTTGAATCACAGAAACAGGGAATGGTTGATTGACGAATATATCACTAAAGATAAAACAATAGCTACTATGGTCAGAGAGACGGGCTCCACGAAAGGGACTATCAGCAGATGGTTAAAATACTATGGTATATCGGTCATGAGGAAAAAGGAATCACGAGAGATTTTAAGGATTAAGTCTATCAACAAATTTGAAAATTCTTATATCCCCATCCCTGAATCCGGATGCTGGATTTGGGTTGGACATACGGAATTGAAAGATGGTTATGGTAGATTTTATGATTACCAGACCAAAAAGACTTTTTTTGCTCATAGAGCATCATGGGAATTGTTTGTTGGCCAAATACCAGTAGGGGGACTTGTTCTCCATCATTGCGATACTCCTCCTTGCGTAAACCCGCACCATCTCTTCATCGGAACAGTCCGGGATAATTATTGGGATTGTCATAATAAGAAGCGTCATTCTCACGGCATTAAGCACGGAATGTCTAAATTAACAGAAGGTGATGTCCGTGCTATACGGGAGGATCATAAGACCAATCCAGAAATTGCTAAACGCTATGGCGTGACTTCGACAATGATCGGTTACATTAAGAGGCACCAGAATTGGAGGCATGTCCAATGATATCCGGCACCATCGTTAAGGTTGAGCCAACGCAAGACAATGTGTCTATCACCATCAAGGTCGGCTACGATCATTATCTTGAAGCTGCCTCGATGTTGATGAAGGCTAAGAATAACAATGAAGGTGTTTGTGTTCTTCCGGCGCAAACTGAGCTTTCGGAGGGACGGGAAGAACTCCTCCGGAATATCAGAGACAACCTTGAGGCAATCAGGGAGAAGGTGAACGGGCTATGAACCAGCACAGCATACGGAAACTCAAAAGCGTGCGGGTGTGTTCATGTGGCCGCATATTCAACAGCAAGGAAGATGCGGCAGGTCACAGAAAGACATTTTTAACCAGAAAGGAGGAAGTAGATGGCGACAAAACCACAGACGGTCAAGGTGATGGTGTTCCTGAAAAAGAGTCAGGTGCAGAGGCTTGATGCGATAGCAAGGAAATCAGCAGGCACGAATCGTTCAGTATTCATCAGAGAGGCGATTGATTATTATCTCAGGAAAGGGTAAGTGATGGAATGCGCCAAATGTCAGAATAATATGAGTTACGAAACCTCACAGGGTGTCTCGTATTACCGCTGCTGGTGTTGTGGCAACCGGATATATCCGGAACATCCAAGGCGGGAGGGAGCAGGAGTTGATATTAAGAAGGGTGTTGTCCTGACGAGGGACAGGAAAGGAGGTGGTGGAGAATGACCGGGAAAGATATAGTGACAGCGGCTGAAAGGCTGAGGCTACTCAAGAGGCCGGAGACTCCAGTACGGAGATTCATTAGAAACATGATTGCAGCAAAACATATAAGAGGAGGTTATGATGCAGTTCCTGAGCGGGTTGATCGTAGGGGTAGCGATAGGGATAGCGGTGGTGTTCATATATGCGCTGTGTGCGGCGGCAGGTGAGGCAGATGAGAGGGCAGAGAGAATATTACGTCAAGCAAGAAAAGAAAAGGAGCTTGTTTAATGTACGCATTAATCTACTCAAACACCGACATCGTGGCCGTGTCAGATGACAAAAACAAGCTCCTGCAATATAGGGACAGCCTGCCGCTTGTTGAGAAGATGATGTATGTGGTAGCAGAAAAGAAAGAAGGATATTGGGAGAAGATAAGGGGGTGATGAAGTGAGAGACGCACAATATGGCATCATAGATTTTATGTCAAGCCCTGATCAGCTGGTCATCATAGATATAGGACCATGGCATATACATTCCACCATCACAAATAGTGTGGAGCTGGTGGTTGATAGGCTTGTGAGTCAGTGCCTTCTTCCGGCAGGGCGAAGGCTCTTTTATTACGATTCAGAAGGGGAACTCGCTGAAATACTGATACGAGATGGAATGTTTGCAGGATTTGCATCAGTTACAGATCTAAATGAAAAAGCCTCGTCAGCGGCAACTAACGAGGCAACAAAAGGACAACCATGACAACAATAGCAGTAACAGAAGAGATTGTCAATTTGCATGACCAGACTTATTGCGATGGAACGCTGTGTATCGGATGCGATTATAACCATGAGTTCTCGGAGTTGGAGCCTTGGGGTGATACCGTGGTGGAGAGGAAGTTGCGGGAGTGCATCGTTGAGAATATTGGGGATTGTCCGGGGGTGAGGAAAAGATGAGTCCATTGCGCTGGTTTCAATGTCCCGATAATGAACGGATTGAAACAGTCGCTTGCCTTGCCGAAGGTGGCTGCCGGATGGGGTCCAGATGCGCCTCTCGATCATATCTCAAGATTGCAGCCCGTGATCGGAGGTGGACTGGAAAGCCCTCGACCACACAACTGATCGGGGGGACCCTTCACGCTTTCCTCAGGATCACCAAAGATTATGCCATATCCCCGGATTCAAGGGCCTTCATGATTACCGGGACGAAAAGCCACGCCGCACTTGAGGATGCGGGGGATGAATACTCTCTATTGGAAGAACGATTCGATGGGGAGGATGTAGACATCACGGGAATCGCTGACATCCTTGAAAGCGAGAATGGCCGCAATATTGAGATAGATACGAAGGTCTCTGGCTCCTACAAGGTCGCCAAGGCCCTCGGTTTCTACGTTGAGGACGAAGAAACAGGAGAAGTCTACAAGAGCGGCAAAAAGAAAGGGCAACCGAAGACCCGGAAGGTTCTTAAGCGGGATGACTCAAAGATCGACCGGAGAGAATGGGAGTTGCAGCTATCTAAATATGCTATTGAGTTTGAGAAGCGGGGTTTCAAGGTTGATGAACTGCGGATACAAGCGATTGTAAGGGATGGAAATACATACATCGCAAGAAGCCGGGGGGTTTTCAGGAACGTCTATTTCTTTAAAATCAATCGCATCCCTGATATGGAGGTACTGGCATATTTCGAAAGAAAGCGGGTTGCCCTCCTAATGGCTTTAGAGTTGGGTTGGTGTGATGAAATCTGTACCGCAGAGGAAAACTGGGACGGCCTCAAGTGTCAGAAATACTGCGAAGTTGCAGAGCATTGCAAGTATGGGAAATTTTTAAAACAGGAAAGGACGGTAGAGGAAATGGCTATTAAAGGATTGTCGGAGGTAAGGCGGTTGCCGCGCCTCGGCAAGATAAGATTAGGTATCAAAAAGAAGAACCAAAAGGGAGTTGAGTATCCGGCGGAAGTGGATTACTTCATCCTGGACCCGCAGACCCCATCGGACTTGGAGAATCAGAAGCTCATCGAGGAGTTCCAGCGACTCTACGGGGAGCAGCCAAAGTCGATCAAGATTATGTTCCCTGTCGCGGACTCGGATGTCTATTTCCCGCAGTTCTACAAGCGATACGGCTCAGGAGCGTCGCTCAAATGCAAGGGGGATGGGGAGACGGCAAGCTGCACAAAGCCAGAGTTTGCGGAGGGGTTGAAGCAGATCGGCAAGGATGAGCTTGACTTGATCCGGGTGCAATGCCATGGGAAAGAGTGCCCGTATTATCAGAAAAAGGAATGCTCAGAAGTTGGGACGTTGCAGATTCTATTGCCTGAGCTTCCCGGTGCTGGGGTCTGGCAGATTAGCACTGGATCGTTTCACTCTATCGTAAATGTGAATTCCTGCATCGAGTATATCAAGGCTGTCTGCGGACGCGCCCACATGATCCCACTGACGTTGGAGAGGAGGGAGCAGGAGACCAGCTACGACGGAAAGAAATCGAAACACTATATCCTGCACGTCAACATGGACTTCAGGCTGTCAGATATTCAGAAGTTTGCCATGATTGATCCAACAAAAGTGCTTCTTGAATTACCGGCCCCTGAAGCAGAAAAAGAGGATATCTTGTATCAGGAAAACAGGTCAGTTGATATTGACATGGCAACAGGGGAGGTTTTACAGCCAGGTGAACTTGATATCAGGACGATTATCCGTGACAGAATAACAGATATACAGAAAATCACTTCACAAACAGAGACTGAGGTATTGAAGGATTTTTCGAGTGCAAAGAAAAATGGGAAAGATGAAGTCATGTATGCCAGAGATTTAGATCACCTCATGAAAAGTGACGCATGGGCTAAAGACACCCTCAGTAAGATGGACCTGTGGATTAAAGCAAATACGCCACCGGCATCAGAATACGATCCGAGCACGGTGTTTAATGAAAAGGAGGTCCGGGCATGAAGATCATAGAATTGCAGTCAGAAAACATCAAACGCCTCAAGGCAGTGCGCATCAAACCTGACGGTTCTTTGGTACAAATCAGCGGAAAGAACGGCGCTGGGAAGTCGTCCGTTCTGGACAGCATCACAATGGCCCTTGCCGGCAAGGATACAATACCAGATAAGCCCATCAGGGAGGGAGAAGAAAAAGCCCGGGTAGTGGTGGATCTCGGGGACATCAGGGTCACGAGGACTTTTACCAGTAATGACAAGACTTACCTTGCAGTAGAAACAAAAGAGGGGGCGAAGTATCCGTCCCCTCAGGCGCTGCTAGACAAACTCACTGGCAGCCTCTCATTTGACCCGCTGGCTTTTACAAGGATGGAGCCTAAGAAACAGGTAGAGACCCTCAGGCAACTGGTGGGCATTGACTTCTCAGGGCTGGATAAGGAGCGGACAGCCCTCTATGAGGAGCGCCAGCGAGTCAACAGAATCCTCAGGGATATTGAAGGCAAACTGCAATCATTGCCGGAGGTCGAGGCACCGGATAAGGAAGTTGATATAGCCGCCTTGTCC
The DNA here is from genome assembly GCA_020851375.1 of Nitrospirota bacterium. Taxonomy (NCBI): domain Bacteria; kingdom Pseudomonadati; phylum Nitrospirota; species Nitrospirota bacterium. The sequence continues at coordinate 11,009 of JADZCV010000033.1, forward strand.
GAAACCCATGCGGAGGCGGCGGCGCAGAAGAACCGGAATGCAGAAAAAAGGTTGCGGCTTGAAAGGCTAAATGATTTATCGGGCGTTCTGGAGGCAGCATTTGAGAAGGCCCGGGTAGAATTACAGAAAGCTGAGGAGGTATTGAAGGATCATTATAGAAAGTGTGTTGCACTCAAGAAAGAGATATCAGGTTTAAATGATCCTGATATGTCAGACATCACGGAACAACTCCGCACAGCAGAGGTGACCAACCGTCTCGTCAGGCAGAAGATTGAGCGAAACAAGGTCATTGCTGAGCAGGAAAAGGCAGAAGACGAGGCGGTCGCCTACACAAAGGAAATCCAGGACATTGATAACAAGAAACAGAATATCCTGACAAGCGCAAAATTCCCTGTTCCTGGTCTGTCTTTCGATGAGTCCGGCGTAACTTATAACGGAATCCCCTTTGCTCAGGCCTCAAGCGGGGAACAGCTCAGGGTTTCTGTTGCGATGGGGTTGGCGCTCAATCCAAAGATACGTGTCATCCTGATCCGGGACGGCAGCCTTCTCGATACTGACAATCTCAGGATAATTGGAGAGATGGCGGAGAGTTCTGATGCCCAAATATGGATTGAAAAAGTTTCTGATGGCGAAGGCCCTGGGATCGTAATTGAGGATGGGGAGCTAAAGGAATGACAGCGAAAGAATGGAATGAAAAATACACCGTTGGCATGCGGGTGATTTATACTCCAGTGATGGGCAGACCTAAAAAGATTGAGACCGTGGCGACAAGTAAGGCTTGGGAGCTTAGAGACCAGACGCCTGTTATTAAGATTGCAGGAATAATTGGAGGAGTGGCACTCTCTCACGTAGAAATAATTAATGGATGACGATTTATTTAAAAAAGAAATCTGCCCGGATTGTGGGGGTCAGCAAAACCGATTTAATGACGGCAGCCGTTACTGTTTTAATTTTTGTCACACTAAAATAGATTGGGACGATGAGGAAGGAGAAAATATGCAATTAAAAACGATTATAAAAAAGGTCTCAACGACGACGAAAGATGATGGCATTGATGCCAATGTCGTCTTTGAGTTCATCGTCACGCCTCAGACCATAGGGGCGCTGATGGAGCTCCTTGAGCTGCAGGGTCAGACGGTTATTTTGAACGTAGCGCCGGTGCAGCAGGATCTTTACAGGCAGAATGATATTCATCCGGCTATGGCGGGGACATTGCCATGAAGTGCCGGAGTTGCGGGAAGGAGATAGTCTTCCTGAAAACACGGAAGGGGAATTTAATCCCAGTAAATGCGGAGACCATTCAGGGTAAGGAGACCACTTTTGATGTGGCGAGTGGTCATGTACCGCATTTTAGCACGTGCCCTGATGCTGGGAAGTGGAGGAAATGGCCGTGAGCGATAATACCTGTCGCTGCAACTGCATTAATGTCCACAGAGATTGCGATCACGTTTGGGATGGTCCATTCGTGGTGTTTTGCAACATAGGCACTGCCACATGCTCAAAATGTGGATGGTGGGCAATGAATCATGATGTGTTGGTGCAATCATAATGAGTGAGAATGCTGAGGCAATACTTCGGTTAAAAGAAATGCTATATATACAAACTACTTTTACGACGGCTGATTATGAGAAGCGCATAATTATGCTTACGCGGGCCAAATACGGCATTAATCATGTCTCAGGCGATGATATTATTCGGCAATTGTGGATTGCTCATTCTAAATGGCAATTCTATCCTGATAAAATGTGGCGGCTAAAGATACCTCATCACAAAACTACAGATGAGCCGACTGATGATTGGTTTCTGAGTAGGATTGCGGATGTATTTATTCATACCACACGGAGAAAATAAAAATGAATGTGTTGTCAATAGAATGTAAACCTTACGAAGCCTTTATAAGCACAGAGCTTTGTAAGCTCAGAAAGAAGCGGGCATTTGCTGCCGGTGATGGAATTACCTTTAAGAAATGCCTTGAGTGTAAGGAGGGGGAGACAGTGGACATACTTGAAGGAACTACGCAAATACCTCAACTCGATAACGGGTATTTAAGGAGAAAGCAATTGATGAAAGATGAGCAGACGAAAAAGAAGAACGATAACCGTGTTCGCAAATGCAGGGTATGTGAAAGGGTGGTAGGGGAAGGAGAAAAATATTCCTTAAAAACAGAAGAGTGCAAGCAATGCTATCAACGGAGATGGCTGGCGGAAAAGAGGCAGAAGGAGCATGGTATCGGCAACACACCAGCCCCAGAAGTCCCGAAACGAGAGGTGAAAAAACAACAAACAGTTGCGAGAACTCCCAGTAAGGACTCCGGTGCTATGGCCAAACTGGATGAGGAAATAGCGGTAAGGAAAGATAAAGTGAATAGGCTTACTGAGGAGATTGAGGTGCTTGAGAGGGTAAAGGAGATGTTGGCTGGATGAAAGGGACATTTATTTCTATAGACCCGAGCATTAATACCACAGGATATGCTGTATTTACCGACGGTGAGCTTATTAGGTCAGGAGTTATCCGTACTCCGGATATTCCTGGCTATATGAGGGTGGCGCACATCATGAAAGAGATGTGGTCAATCGCCCTTAAGTCTACGGCTGCCGGAAGGGGGTATTCCAAGACGGCGCTGGTAATAGAAGTGCCGGATTCGTTCTCATATCAACGGTCACAGCGCAACGGAAGGTCACTTAATCAGGGGTCATTACAGAAGCTGAACTGGGTTATAGGCGGACTTTATGCTCTGAGCGGTGTGTGGGCGAATGCGGGGACAATTTATTCCGTAACACCGAGGCAATGGAAGGGTAATAGAAACAAGGAATGGGATCAGATTGCCACGGGTATAAAACAGAAAGATGAAAGTGATGCAGTGGCGTTGGGGCAATGGTGGTGTAGGGTTGGGAATGTAATGACAGTAAATGAAAATTATACGAGTACGAGGAGGTGATGGGAAAAAATCCTGCATTCCTATTCTATCCAGGTGATTGGGTCCAAGATACAAGGATCCTATCCTTACGCGCGAAGGGGGCTTGGATAGACTTACTATGCATGATGTGGCGTTCTACCGAACGCGGTACGGTCACACTTTCATGGCCGGCGTTAGCGAGATTGCTCTCGGCGCATTTAGATGAGGCGAAGCTGGCAATTGAGGAGCTTGCTGAGCATAGAATTTGTGATTGGGTAACGGACAGTAACGGTAATGTAACGCTCATTAATCGCAGGATGGTAAGAGAGGAAAAGCAAAGGATTTCAACAAGATTGAGAGTGAAACGCTTACGTAACGCTGAATGTAACGCTGAATGTAACGCTGATGTAACATTGCATTCTTCAGTTTCAGTTACAGATTCAGTTACAAAGCAAAAGAAAGAAACAGATAAATCTGTTTCCTCAGCGTCAGAAAAATCTACTGACGTTGAGGCGGTAGAATGGCCAGAAGATGTAATTGCGCAGGAGCTACTTAATTTCCTGCGCGCACAGAAATACTTCCCTACGTATCCGCAGGGGCATCTACTGGCTTATCGTTGGTGGGATAATGTTTCACAAATAGTCGGCGGTATTGATATAGTCTGGATTGAAAAGGAATTTGCAAAGATGAGTAATTGGATATATCACGAAAAGCCACACAAAAAACCAACACCAAAGGGCCTTATGCGTTTTATACGATCTTGGCTTGAGAGGGCATATGAAAAAGAGAGATGTAGACCTCGATAAAAACATCGGTAGCGATGGCCAATGTGCCTGGAAAAATAAATCCTCAGGACTTCGATGTCGAATGACCGGAACAGTCAGCAGCGGAAAAGAATGGTTTTGCACTTGGCACCACGTTGTTATGCATGACCCTGAATGGGCAGAAGATTATCAGCAGTTCATGGGGTGGAGGGAGAAGATCAGGGCAGAATATCCGGGGACTGATTGGCTACCGGACGATGTAGTATGGCAAGCAATAACTGGCCGGACTGAGAGAGTGAGGATCGCAGGATGATTAATATCAAGATCGACATCAAGGGGATGAAAGAAGTGCAACAAGCCCTTGACCCTAAAACATTCCAGAAGGTCATCACCCGAACAATGAACAAAACCGCAGACCAGGCGCGCATTGCGGCGACACGACAGATACGGAAGGAATACAACATCAAGGCCAGCAGGATCCGTGAGGGAATAAGCACCACCCGTGCAACATGGCAACGGCCTGTAGTTATAATCAGAACGAAGGGCAGGCCCCCTGGCTTACAGCACTATGACGCACGAAGTACAAAGAAGGGCGTGACAGTCAAGGTTAAGGGTGTCCGGAAGGTCGTCAAGGGCGGCTTCATGCCAAGAAGTATAACTGGTGTCTATAAGCGCACAGGACTTGCGCCCGTACGGGCAACAAGGGGTAAATATGCAGGACAAATAAGAGAGCCAATCAAACGACTGTTTGGCCCATCTCTTCCCAGTATGATGAAAGTAGTCGGCGTCCCGGAGATTGAAAGGGTGGTCAACGAGCAGGTTCAAAAAATATTTGAGCATGAATTGGAATGGGAGCAGGGTAGGAAATGAACGGGTCCTTCCTGAGGGGGAGCGTTGCGGATAACCATGAGCGCAAAATACCGTTAGATTGTGAGCCTATAGGAGATTTGCTTGCTATGATCGTTAACAAGAAACAACTGTCAGACATCCTCGGAAAGACAGAGCAAACCCTTACTCTCTGGCAGAAAGAGGGTATGCCAATTAAGGATATTGCTTCGTGTCGAGGTAGGAAGAACAGCTACGAAACAGCGGAAGTCATCAACTGGCTTATAGAGCGCGAAAGAGGGGATGACACATCGTCCTATAATGCGGAACGTACCCGTTTGACCCGTCTCCAGGCAGATAAGACGTCAATTGAAATTGCGACCCTTACAAAAGAGCTTATTCCCGCAGAGGAAGCAGAGCGCCACTGGGGGGAACTGGTTGCAGCTTTTAGAGCAAGAATGTTGGCAGTACCAACAAAGGTTTCCTACCAGGTCTTAGGACTCGAGGACCTTCACGCTATACAAAGGCTTCTTGAGGATCAGGTCCATGAGGCATTAAACGAATTAAAGGAGTATCCAGATGTTTTCAGAAAGCCAGACAAGAACAAAAGAGGCAATAAGAAAGTCGGCAAAGGTAGCAGCTCCTCCTCCAAGACTAAACGTAAGTGAGTGGGCGGACCAGTTCCGCCGGCTCTCTCCTGAATCGTCTTCAGAGCCGGGACAATGGCAGACCGACAGAGTTCCCTATCTACGCGGTATCATGGACACCGTAAACGATCCGCAGATTGAGGCAATAGTCATCATGTCAAGCTGTCAGGCAGGAAAAACCGAAGCGTTGTTGAATGTCATCGGATATAACATCAATCAGGACCCGTCTCCTATCCTGGTCATCATGCCCACACTGGAGCTTGCGGAGTCCTTTTCAAGGGACCGGCTTGCGACGATGATCCGCGATACGAAAGTCCTCAGATCCCTTGTCAAAGATCCCCGGAGCCGGGACGGTGAAAATACCCTCTTACACAAAAAGTTTCCAGGTGGGCATATCACTCTTGCCGGGGCGAATTCTCCGGCGTCCCTCTCTTCCCGCCCTATAAGGATCGTTCTTTGCGATGAGGTTGACAGATACCCCCTCTCTGCAGGCACGGAAGGCGATCCTGTCAGTTTGGCGCGTAAGCGCTCTGCTACGTTCTGGAACCGAAAAATTATTTTGACCAGCACTCCCACAATCAAGGGCGTCTCAAGGATAGAGGCGGCTTTCGAGGAGTCGGATCAGAGGCGATACCATGTCCCTTGTCCCGATTGTGGAGCATTTCAAGTCTTAATATGGGGACAGGTCCAGTGGCCGGAGGATAGGCCTGATCTCGCCTCCTATGTCTGCGAGGCGTGCAGCAGGAAGATCACCGATGCTGACAAGATCAGGATGCTCAGGGAAGGGGAATGGAGGCCCACAGCCCCTACACGAAAGACCGCTGGCTTTCATCTCAATGAAATATATTCTCCATGGATTAGATTCGTTGATATGGTAGAGGCCTTCAGGGAGGCAAAGAAACTCCCTGAGACACTAAAAACTTGGGTCAATACCTCACTGGGTCAATCATGGGAAGAGGAAGGGGCGTCTCTCGAAGAGGAATCTCTATCAGGCCGGAAAGAACCTTACGATCTTGACCCGATACCTGGCAACATCGTTCTCATCACTGCGGGCGTTGATATTCAGGATGACAGGATTGAGGTCGAGACAATCGGATGGGGCCGTGATTATGAGTCCTGGGGACTTGAATATCAAATCTTCTACGGGGATCCAGCACAGCCGGGTATATGGAATCAGCTTGACCAGTTCTTGCAAAAAGTATATATCCACGAGAAGGGGTTTAGGCTTCGGATTACATCAGTCTGTATTGACAGCGGTGGACATCATACACAGGAAGTATACCGTTTCTGCAAACCCCGATATGGTCGCAGGGTTTTTGCAATCAAGGGGATGGGTGGCCCGGGCAAAGCACTTGTAGGGAAGCCGTCAAAGAGCAATTCTGCCAACTGTCCCCTATTCCCTATAGGAGCCGACACCGGAAAAGACCTCTTGTTCTCAAGGCTCAAGATCAAGGAACCGGGTCCCGGGTATTGTCATTTCCCGACCTCATACGATGAGGAGTTTTTCCTGCAGCTGACATCAGAGAAGGTTGTTACCCGGTATCTTAAAGGTCGTCCTTACCGGCAGTGGGTCAAGAAGGCCTCCGGCGCAAGGAATGAGGCCCTCGATATCCGGGTCTATGCCATAGCTGCGCTTGAATTATTGAATGCTAAGTTGAATAAGCTGGCAGATCAGTTTGATAGCAAGGCAAAGACACAAGAGCAAGAGAAGCCTCAAGAGCCAGCCAGCCAGACTCAGAGGGGGCGAAGGATAATTAACCCTGGCTGGATGAATTCATGGAAGAGATGATTGAGATCCCCGACAAACTATTCTTCCGTCCAGACGAGGCAGCAAAGCTCATTGGCGTACACATAGAGACCATCCGCCGGTGGATCCGTGAAGGAAAAATTCAGAGCACAAAGACCCAAGGCGGGCATAATCGCATTCACATAAGCCAAATATTGCAAAAAAGACCAGCAATCCCAAGCAAACTATAGCAGACACCCATATATTATTTTGGTAATTTCCTTTACATGACAATATCTTGTTCCATGTGAGGCCATCTCGTGATGTGGGGTGGCCTTTTCTTTTTTACAGGAGGATATATGAAAAGCCTATACTTACGACTCCTACGGGCAGCCTTGGCAACGGCAGTTCCACAGCTCATTATGCTTGTCCCGGGTGCGGTTTCCCTAATCCCGCCGCCGTACAATTTAATCCTGACTCCGGTCTTGATGGGTATAGCAAAAGGCTTAAGGGACGGCTTCCCACAAGCTTCATGGCTTAAGTATATACCTTTCTAACAGGAGGATTTAACTGATGAGTCCTCCGAACAGACGGGCGTCGGATGAGGTGGTAATCAGGATGGATATGAAGTTAGATAATGCTTTAGAAGCTCTGGCGGAACATAAAAAGTGGCTTCTCTCCCATGAACAGAGGATTAACGAATGTGACCGTCAACATGTTCGGATTAAAACCATCCTTGCGGGGGCTTCTGTTGGATTGACAATGCTCTGGACAGGGCTTTTATATTGGTTTAAGGAGCAGAAGTGAGTGGAGGGATTGTCGGAACTGATATGCTAACACTAAGAGAAAGACAATCTGTCTTTGCCAGTTACGTAGGACAGCTATTAACTAAGGCCACTGAGTTAGGAACTCCGGTAGTGGTGCTGGAGTGGTATCGTTCGAAAGAACGGCAACAATATTTAGTTAGTATCGGACGAAGTCGGACGCTTAACAGTAAGCACATAGACGGTCTTGCGGTGGATTTATGCTTTCTGGCTGATTTGAAAGACGACGGCCAAATGAATTGGACGGCGGATAAGTACAGACACCTTGGCGTCTATTGGGAATCATTAGACCCTAAGAACCATTGGGGTGGCGGTTGGCAGACTTTTGTAGACGCCCCTCACTTTGAGTATGGAGGCTAATTATGTATAAATGGATAATCGGTATAGTAATAGTTCTACTATCAACGGCAGTGGCAATATCCCTGCCATTTAAGAACAAAATGACGCTGACTTGGGACGCTTCTACCAGTTCAATTGACCCTGACTTCGGTGGTTATAAAGTCTACTGGAGGCCCCAAGCACAGGCTGATTATACGGACTTGCAGAGCAGGGATGTAGGAAATGTCCTTACTGCTAACTTGCAGACTACAGTAACTACACTTAACGGAACATATTGCTTCGTAGTAACAGCTTATGATGTGGCAGGGAATGAGTCAGATTTCAGTAATGAGGTGTGTTCAAACTTTACAGTGAAGAAAAATCCACCTACTAATACAAGGATGCAATAATGGCGTTTTCTTTTGTAGAAAATCACGGAACAAATAAGGAGCAGACAAGTAATACTTCCTTATCTATTGCTCCGGCTTCTACTATACCAGTAGGGGCTGTGTTAGTTCTATTCGCTGCTTGTGATAATATTGCAGTTTCTACCGGTGATACCACTACACACTCAGTTACAGACTCACAAAGCAATACCTGGACAAGGGTATCAGAAAAGACTTTTTCAGATGCAGGGGTAGCGTTGGATGGTGTAACAGTATCTACTCATCGTTGTGTTGTAACAACTCAACTTACAACGGGAGATTCTATCACCTTAACAATTTCATCTGCCACAACAGCTAAGATAATAGGACTAACTGAGTTCTCAGTAGCAGCTGGAAGTACGCTTGAGACTACTACCACTACTGGAGCAACAAAAAACGAATTAGCAAGTGGGGGTACTGATTTGTCAGCAGCTTTTTCTGGATTAACATCAGCGGAATATTTGATTGTAAGCTCTGCCTCAATAGAGTCTGTAACAAGAACTTTAACACTATCAGAAGACGCTGATTATACGAATTTGGCAGATTTGGTATCACAGTCGGCATCTTCAGGGGCAATTTGGGGGTCTTTTAGATATAGAATTGCAACCCTTACAGGGGATACAGTTTTACCAACTTGGACATGGGCCTCCGGCACTTGTGATGCGGCCCATACTGTAGGAGTCATACATGAGGTAGTTAGTGCGGGAGGGAATAAGGCGGGAGGTCTGGTTAATGTAGCACAGCTAAAATCGCTGGTTAATGGAGGGTTAGTAAATTGAGTGCTCCTTATTTAGGTGATTTTCCAGTAAACGGTAAGGTCTCATTCCTTTGGAATACAAACGGACAGGATGGAGCGTCTATAACCCGTTCCACGGATGGCACGTTAAAAATATTTAAGTCCAACGCTACTGCCTCAACGTGGGCAACAGAGCGTAATACTTTAAACGGAGTAACTCAGCTTGAGGATTTTGATTCAACTGGTATCCATTCTGTATATATAGACTTATCTAACAATGATGATGCCGGTTTCTACGCCGCTGGTAATGAATACCAAGTTGCTATCACTGGAGCAACGATTGATACCAAGTCAGTAAACTCTGTGATAGCCAGTTTCAGCATTGAGCGGTCTGGTGGGGCTTTGGCAATCCTGAAAGATTCTACTTATGGTCTCTCAGCCCTTGAGACCCTTGTAGATGACCTTGAGAGCAGGTTGGGGACTCCTTCTAACCTGGGTAGTGGAGCAACAGTAGCAGCGAATCTTGTAGATATAGAAGCCCAAACAGATGACATAGGTGCTGCTGGAGCAGGTCTTACAGCCATCCCCTGGAACTCTAACTGGGATGCCGAGGTGCAAAGTGAATGTGATGATGCACTTGTGGCAAGAGACCTCGACCATCTGGTTAACAATGGGACAGGTGTTCCTGCTGTAGCTTCGGGTTCTTTCCTTGACCAGATAATGGATGATGGGACGGCAGTTTATGATAGGACTACTGATAGCTTGCAAGCACTGGCTGATTCGGGTGGTGGTGGGCCTACAGCAGCACAAATAGCCGATGCTGTATGGGATGAAGCAATCAGTGGGCATTTAACAGGTGGTTCAACTGGGGAGAAACTCAATAGTGCAGCCTCCGCTGGAGACCCCTGGTCAACCGCACTTCCTGGCTCATATGGGGCGGGTACTGCTGGGAAAATAGTTGGTGATAACCTGAATGCTACAGTGAGTAGCAGAGCACCTGAAAGCGGTGGGAATATTGCAGCAATTAAGACTAAAACCGATTATCTCCCGTCAGCAACAGCAGGTGCAGCAGGTGGCTTGATGATAGCAGGAGTCAATGCAGCTACTACATTCGCAAGCCTGACTGTCAGTGGGACATCTACCTTTACAGGAAATGTATCCTATGCCGCTGGAATTACCATAACCCAATCAACAACTAATGGTCATGGAATTTCTGTAACTGGGAATGGGACGGGTCATGGATTATACAGTGTTGGTGGTTCGACTGGGGCTGGAGGAAAGTTTCAGGGTGGTGCAACTGGTATGATGGGGTTGCACTTAGTCGGAACAGCTGGTTATTCTGGATTATTTGCAGCTGGCAATGCTCAAGGCTCTGGAATAAGGGCAGATGGTGGTGCAACTGGGCATGGGATGCTTCTCATTGGTGGGTTTACATCTGGTAATTGCCTGGAGTTGGAATTGGGGGCCTCTGGGTATGGGGTGCATGGTGATGTTCAAGGAAACCTATCTGGTTCAGTTGGCTCAGTGACTAACGCAGTTACTGTAGGAACAAATAACGATAAAACTGACTATACTCTAAGTTCTGCAGGAATTCAGGCAATATGGGATGCTCTTACTTCAGCCTTGACGACCATAGGGAGTATAGGGAAAAGGCTTGCTGATTATATTGATGCGGCCATATCCGGAAGGGCAAGTGCAGCAGACTATACAGCTGCAAGAGCCACTAAAATAGATAATTTGGATGCAACTATTTCCAGCCGTCTTGCTTCATCCGGATATACCGCACCGAACAACGCTGGCATCTCATCTATACTTTCAGAGAGTCTGAGCCACCCGACACTTGCAGAGATAGAGGCATCCACTATTCTGGCGAAAGAGGCAACAGTTGCGGCCGTAAAAGTGAAGACTGATACTATTGTCTGGCAGGATATTACGGACATAAAAGATGAAGGGCTGGGCAAGTGGTCAATCAACAAGTCAACGAATGTTCTGACTATGTATAAGGCTGACGGAGTGACTATCCTGAAACAGTTCAACCTCACGGACAATGCCTCTGTGAGTGAAAGGGTGCCGGTATAATGGATTATCGGGGAATTGTTACAAGAGGCTACCATGTTGATGCGGGGGGACAAAGTGCTATCAGGATAGTGTCTCAAGGGTATATAGGGGCCTTAGCTGCCGTACAGGAGATATTCAATATTGTTGAGCGGACGGTCTATTTTCAGATTATCAGGGCAAAAGACCTGCTCTTCGGGAAAATGCAGTCTGAGGATGCGAGATTCACTATAACAAGAAGCCGTGAGGTGCAATTTTAATGTCGTCAACGTATCAGTTCGTTGCCGGTGATACCGGCTCAAAGCTCAAGGTTACATGCAAAAATGATGCGGATAACTCCATTATTGACCTCACCGGCGCAACGGTGAAACTGAAATGGAAGGACTCCGGAGGGGCGTTACAGACAAAGACAATGACAGTGTTAACACCGGCTACAAATGGGCAGGCTGAATATCAGTTTGCATCAGGAGAACTGTTTGCGGGAACCATGAACTTTGAAGTGGAGATAACGGATGCAGGTAGCAAGGTGATTAGGTGCCTTGACCTCATAATAGGGAAAGTAAGGGAATTGCTATAAATGGAAATACCCGAAAAGGAACCGGCGGAATTCACAGCAGGTGATACAATTAAATGGAAACGGACTGATTTATCGTCAGATTATCCGGCTTCAATCTGGACGCTTAAATATGTTTTACGTGGACCGTCGGTGCAGAACGTGACGGCAACTGCAGAAGGGGATAATTTCAGCATCACTATATCAGCATCGGCCTCAGCAAAATGGCTTCAGGGAAATTATCTCTGGGAAGCATATGCAACTAAAGGCTCAGGGGATAGTCTTGAAAGATACCTGGTAGATTCAGGGACTCTCACAATCAAGCAAAATCTTGAGGCGGTTACCGGCATTTATGATGGTCGGTCTCATTGCAAAAAGATGCTTGATGCAATAGAGGCGATCATGGAAGGCCGGGCGACTAAAGAGCATGAATCCATACAGATTGCAGGTCGTAGCATTACATTACTGAGACCTGAAGAGCTTATTAAGTGGCGCTCATTCTATCAGGCAGAATATAAAAGGGAACTGGCAGCGGAAAAGATTGCGAGAGGTGAAGCTACCGGGCGGCGAATACTTACGAGGTTTTCAGAATGAGCGTGATGGGTAGAATTATGGGGTATTTTGGCTACAGCAAAAATAAAATGTCACGTCGTGGATATAGTGCCGCAATTCTGAATAGACTGACCTCTGATTGGGTTACATCGTCCAAGAGCGCCAACGAGGAAATAAGATATTCCCTGAGAATATTGAGGGCGCGAAGTCGTGAGTTGGCCATGAATAATGACTATGCTCGGAAATTCTTGAAGATGTGTGTTGTGAATGTGGTAGGTCCATCCGGTATTGCGCTCCAGAATAAAGCAAGGGACATCAATGGCAATTTAGACAAGATTGCAAACGATAAAATAGAAGAAGCGTTTTCTGATTGGGGAAAGAAAGAAAATGCTGACGTAACAGGTAGATTATCCTGGCTCGATATGCAGAGACTATTTATTGAGACTGTTGCGAGGGATGGAGAAATACTTATACGGAAAATCAAAGGGGCGAATCTCAATAAATATGCCTTCTCCCTGCAGCTCATCGAAGCGGATCATCTTGATGAAAATCATAATAAGACTCTTGAAAACGGCAACAGAATAATTACGGGGGTTGAGGTTAATGCGCAAGGGAAGCCTTTAGCCTATCATCTGTTTACCCGTCATCCAGGCGATAATTCATACGGATACGATGGCAAGTTATATGAACGTGTTCCCTCAGATGAGATTTGCCATGCCTTCATCACAGAGCGCCCCGGACAAGTAAGGGGTGTGCCCTGGATGCACACAGCCATGACCAGACTCAATATGCTGGGAGCCTATGAGGAGGCAGAGCTTGTTGCGGCGAGGGTAAGCGCTGCAAAGATGGGATTTTTTACATCCCCTTCCGGCGATGAATATGTCGGTGATGATAAAGATTCCAGCGGGAATGTCATATCCGAAGCAACGCCTGGAAGCTTTGAGCAGTTACCGCAGGGCGTTAACTTTCAATCGTTTGACCCTCAACATCCCTCAAACGCTTTCCCATTTTTCATGAAGACGATGTTAAGAGGCATAGCAAGCGGCCTTGGAGTCTCTTATAACTCGATGGCCTCAGACCTTGAGGGGGTGAATTATTCAAGCATACGGGCCGGTACTATTGAAGAAAGGGACCTCTGGAGGATTATACAAACCTGGATGACTGAAAATTTCTGCAATAATATTTTCTCGGATTGGCTGCTCATGACCCTCGGCAAAGGGGCAATCTCATTGCCGCCGTCCAAATATGAGAAATTTAACGCTCCTGTATGGAATGTACGGGGGTGGCAATGGATAGATCCACTGAAAGATATTAAGGCCAACATTGATGCGGTAACCTTCGGGCTCAAAACCAGGACACAGATAGCGTCTGAGCAAGGCTACGATCTCGAAGATATATATGAGCAACTACAAGAAGAGCAGAAACTTGCGTCTCAGTATGGCCTTGATTTTATCTTACCAAATACACAATACGCGGAGGGGATAGACAATGCGAAAAATTAAGACAGGGAAATTATACAGGACAATTGAGCTTCAAAGGGAAATGATGAATAAAGATGACAGGACTATTGATTTGTCCTTCAGTTCGGAAGCGTCCGTGGATAGATGGTTTGGAACTGAAATACTGGATCACGGTCCGCAATCAGTTAGGCTTGGACGTCTGAACGGTGGCGGGCCGTTATTGTTGGATCATAGTACAGAAAAACAGATAGGTATCGTTGATAAGGCTGTAATCGGGGCAGACCGAAACGGTCGGGCTGTCGTGCGCTTTGGGAAAAGCGCATTGGCTGAGGAAGTCTACAACGATGTTCTCGACGGAATCAGGCGTAATGTGTCTGTGGGATACCAGATACATAACATGATTTTAGAAGAGGAAAAAGAAGGTGTTGCCACCTATCGGGCAACAGACTGGGAACCGCTTGAGATTAGTATAGTCCCGATACCGGCAGATACAACTGTAGGGATAGGGAGAAGCGGAGAGGGTGAACACGAAACAACAATCAGAGAAAGGAAGGGACGAGTTATGAAGTGTGAACACTGTAAACGAGATTTGCAGGAAGGGGTTGCCTGCGATTGTAGAAAGACATCACCCCATGCGCATGTGGATGTAGAGGGTATTCAGGCCAAAGCAAGAAAAGAAGAGCAGGAGAGGGTAAGGGAAATTCTGGCGCTTGGCGAGCAGCACAAATGCCCGGAACTTGCAAGAAAGCACGTTAATGAGGGTACATCTCTTGATGATTTCAGGAAGGTCATGATTGATACAGTCTATTCCAAGGTGCATGTATCGGATACGCATAATCCTGAAATCGGGATGAATGATAGGGAGAAAAGAGGTTATAGCCTTGTTAAGGCAATTCGTGAAATGTCAGAGGGAATGTCAGTAAGCGGTCTTGAAAAAGAGGCATCCGATGCAACGGCAAAAATCTGCAAGCGTGATCCCCGTGGCTTCTTTATTCCACAGGATGTTCTTAATATTTCAAAGCGTGCCATGCAGGTAGCGGATGCAACAAAAGGCGGATTCCTTGTAGGAACAGATGTCCTGGGAGGATCAATGATTGAGATGTTGCGGAATAGGCCCAAAGTGGCACAGCTTGGAGCAAGGACACTGTCGGGGCTGGTCGGTAACGTTGCAATCCCACGGGTAACCGGAGGCGCAACAGCGTATTGGCTGCCTGAGACCGGCACAGTGACTGCATCAGATCAGGCATTCGGTCAGCTTGGCCTAATACCTCATAGGCTGGTGGGGAACACCGCATACACAAAAGAACTCCTGATGCAGGCATCGGTGGATGTTGAGGCATTTGTAAGAGAAGACTTAATGACAGTCCTCTCAATTGAAAAGGACCGTGCGACTATAAACGGCCTCGGTTCAAGCGGAGAACCCCTTGGAATACTAAATACCAGCGGCATCCTGACTGTCACGTTTGGCGCGGCGGCCACATGGGCTAAGCTTGTGGATTTTGAGACACAGGTGGCAAATGCAAACGCCGACGTGGGTTCGATGGCATATCTCACCACGCCTGCATCCCGCGGCAAATGGAAAGGCATTGTAAGGAGTACTTACAATACCAAATTCCTGTGGGATGACGACGGACGCGTAAACGGCTACAGGGCAGAAGTGACTAAACAGGTGCCCTCAGATAAAGTAATATTCGGTAACTGGGCCGACGTTGTATTTGCTGAATGGGCCGGAATAGATGTGGTGGTTGATCCCTATTCCCTCAAGAAACAGGGGCAGATAGAGATTACCATAACCCTGTACAGCGACATCGGAATACGGCATGCTGTGAGCTTCTGTGTATCAACTGATTCAGGAGCGCAGTAAGATGAAGAAATATAAGGTCTTGACCGGGATACTCATCAAGGGTATTCCGGTCAATCCGGGCGAGGTGATTGAATTGAATCGTGACGACGCGGTTGTGTTGTTGGGCTATAAGCTCATAGAGCAATATGCAGAAAGTCGGACGGAGATTCAATTAGAGCAGGACACACAGATTAAACGAAAAGGAGGAAAGAAAAATGGGAAAGCTGGTTGATCTTCATAATGAATTATCACAGGAGAGATTGTTGGGTTCTGCTGCGAGGACGTCTACAGTAAATGGCTCCGCAGTTGATTTGCTCAATTATGACGGCAGTATCAAGGCAATACTGGAATCAGCGGCAGGAACAGGGACATCCCCGACAATGGATGTAAAGATTCAGGATTCAGCGGATGGTTCTACAGGGTGGGCTGATGTGTCAGGGGCGACATTTACACAGGTCGTTGCTGCAGTATCCCTACAATCATTATCTCTTAACACAAGAGGCATGAAACGCTACATAAGAGCTGTTGTAACTATCGGCGGCACATCTCCATCGTTTACATGCTGCGCTGTGCTTGTCGGGCAGAAAAAGGTTATCTGATGACGTTTGGTGAGCAGGCAAAATATGATGTGGCGGCCTTCCTTGATCAATTCGGGGAGGCTGCCATATTTAACGGCACGGAATCTATTACGGTAATCTTTGACTGTCCGAGCGAACCCGTGCTCGATATGGAAACCGGCGGCATCATGATTGCCGGGCCTAAAGCGCTTGTAAGAACTAATGATGTTACAAACGCTAAAGGAAAGACACTGAAGATAGATGGGGTCACTTATAAAATCATCGAGGCAAGACCGGATGGCGCCGGTATGACGACATTACAGTTGAGCAGGGACTAAATGGCAGACTCTAAACGACAGCAGATTGTGAATGCAATAGACGGTAAGCTCAAGACCATCCTGGTATCGAATGGCTACGAAACAAGTCTCGGCAACAATGTCTATGAATACTGGGATGTTGCACTGGAAGAATCGGAGCTTCCAGGCGTGATCTGGAGGGATAGTTCTGAGATATGTACGCCATTGATATCAGATATGCAAGACAGGCTGCTCACTGTAAGTCTAACATTACAGGCAATAGGGGCGGACGCTCCAAAACAGCTCCGGAAGATGATTGCCGATATCGAGAAGGCAATTAAAACTGATTTAACTTGGGGCGGGCTTGCGATAGATACAGACCCTGTCAATATGACTGAGGCATTTGAAATTGAACACAAGGAGCATTTGGTTGGGGCATGCAGAATAGAATTTACTTTGAAGTACAGAACGGGATATCTCAACCCTTATCAATAATAATGAGGTGAGACATGAAAGTGAAATTATCTCCAGCTACATGGCTGGAAGTTGGTAACAAAAAACATGCTCCAGACGATATTGTGGATGTGGATGAGGTCACAGGCAGGGGCATGATATCAGGCGGCAGCGCCACAGAAATAGTAGAGGAGGTGAAAGGCGATGTTAACACGAAGAGCCGTAGTAGCAGCAAAGATTGAGACCACAGAGGGGACAGCCGAAACTCTTGCAGCAGGGGATGCAAATTTTCTGGTTGTTGATCCAAAGTTTGATGCAGATATCCCTTTATTTAAGAGAGGTGTTGTTAATGGCAGCCTATCTCCCTATAATAGCATCCCAGGGAGTCAGATGGCGAGACTGAGCTTCAAGGTTGAACTTAGAGGGTCAGGGGCTGCAGGAACAGCTCCGGCGATAGGAAAACTCTTGAAGGCTTGCGGGTTTGGCGAAACCATAGTTGCTTCTACAAGCGTAACGTATGACCCTATATCAACAGGCGTCCAATCACTGACAATGGCCCTTTATAGGGACGGCATAAAGAAGCAGCTTAGAGGGGCAAGAGGAACAGTTAAGTATGATGGCAAGGGTGGAGAGCCAGGCATGCTTGATTTCTCATTCCAAGGTGTTTATGACGGGGTGTCAGACGTTGCATTATTGACCGGCTCAGGGATTGAAACAACCAATCTTCCTGCACTCCTAAATGCTGCGTTCTCTATTGCAAGCTTCCAGGCAAAAATATCATCAATCAGCATTGATATTGCCAATAAACTTGCCATTCGCTCAGATATTAACAAGGCGGAAGGATATTCCTCATGTCTGATTACAGGCAGGGAACCAAAAGGCAGCTTTGACCCCGATGAAGAGCTTGTAGCGACCCATGATTGGTATGGCCGATTCAAGGCCGGAACTCTTGGTGCGCTGACATTCAAATATGACGGCGGGGCCGGAAACATCTGCACTATCACTGCGCCGAAGCTTCAGTATGCAGGCATTTCCGAGGGCAACAGGGAAGATATTGCAACTCTTGGGGTAGATTTTCTATTGACCAGGTCAGTAGCTGCCGGCAACGATGAAGTTAAGTTTGCGTTTACTTAAAAGGTGGAGGTTACATGGAGAGAAAAGAGTATGAAATAGGTAGCAAAAAGTTCTATCAGCAGGAGCTGGTGTGGGGACAGATTAAGTGGCTCATTGAATGGGCACGTACAAAAAATATTAATCTGGGATCCCTTTCATCTTCAGAAATCCTTGTTCTCATCCAGGAAGAGTTACCTAAAATAATGGCCCTGGTGCTGATAGAAGACGGGAAAAAGCCCGCTGACAAGATTTCCGATGGTTTTGAAGGGGTAAAAGGGCTTGAGGAATGGATCAACAGTAATATGACCGGCTCAATCGCAACGGAGGTGATAGCTGATTTTTTTACATTAAACAGGCCTGCACACCTTATAAACAGGATCAGCAGCCTGTTCAATCTGGCTACTGCGATGACTGGCTCGAAGAAACCCTTGCCATCCTCTGCGACGGGGACATTACAAGACTCCCATGGATCCTCGGAAACGTTACCCCAGGAGAATCCGAGCCTTATATCCGCCGACAGATTGAACGGCGAATGATGGAGGTGGCAGTATTGGGCTTTATTGGAGTGAAATTGCCATGGCATAAAGAGACCACAAAGATTAGGCGCAAAGATCAGGGGATAGGGGAGTTTTGCGGAAAATCTTGCATGGATGAATGCTCAAGGCTATTTGGTGTGGCGCTGTGGCAAGTTTGTAGGACTTGTCCGGAATAATTTATGAAAATAATGTTGTTTCAGGCTTCTTGTTTTTTAATGATGGAAGTTGAATCAGAATAAATGGAATTAATGGGCCAAAGATAAAGGCTGCGCTTATCCATTTATCAGATCGGCCTTTAATAGAGGCTAAGACGTAAGTTATATAGGCACTAACGAACCATACCATAATGAATGTCATAGGATATATATATCGTTTTACGTGGCGGTTGTCAATGATAAGGGGTGATTCATGGCCAGCACAGAACTTAAAATAGTTTTAGGTGCGGAAATAGCACAATTCATATCAGGACTTAAAAATGCTGAGACCAGCATGACCGGCTTCATCAACAAGATCAAGGGATTTCCAATTCATGCCGCCACCCTTGCAGTTGTAGCGAAAGAAGTTGTGGGCAAGGTCGGCGAACTCATTACCTTCACAGCAGATTACGGAGATGAATTACTAAAGGCTTCTCAGAAGACAGGCGTGGCAGTTGAAGAACTATCGGGGCTAAAATATGCGGCAGAACTGTCAGGCGTATCTTTTGAACAGTTAACAACAAACCTCGGAAAGCTCTCGAAAAACTTATTTGATGCGGCCTCAGGGACGGGGGACGCTAAAGATGCCTTTAAGAAATTAGGGGTTGATGTTAAAGATTCAAATGGGAATTTAAGGTCTTCCGAAGACGTTCTTATAGACGTTGCCGAGAAATTCTCGACAATGGAAGATGGCACGACCAAGTCGGCTCTTGCCATGAAAATATTTGGAAAATCAGGGGCAGACATGATCCCCCTACTTAATCAAGGCGCTGCTGGCATCAAAGAGGCAACAGAGGAGGCAAAAGCATTTGGGCTCGTCGTAGGCGAAGACGCTGCAAAGGAGGCTGAGGATTTTAATGATAATTTGGATCGCATGAAAGGCCTTGTTAAGGGAGTAGCTACGGCAATCGGCAATAATCTGATACCTGCAATAAATGATTTAATAGAAGCTTGGATAGAATACAGCAAAAAAGTCAATAAAACTCCGAGTATATGGGAAGAAATGTGGAAGAAGGCAAGTCCATCGGCTGAGATTAATGAAAAACTCAAAGGCATCGGGTTTATGCAGGGCGGAGAATTTTGGATTGGAGAAGGTGTTGGTGGAACTATACCCCCAAGTCAATCCAATGCTAAATGGTCATCAGGAGGGAAAGATAAAAAGAAAAAAACATCTCCGCCGGTAATAGATGATGAAGAGAAAAAGAAAATTGATAAGGCAAAAAAGGAATACGAAGATTTTATGCAGGCCTATCAGGATGATTTTTCCGCGGCTTTCAACAAAATGGATAGGGAATACGAAGATTTTATGCAGGCCTATCAGGATGATTTTTCCGCAGCTTTCAATAAGATGGATAGGGAATACGAAGACTTCATGCAGGCCTACCGTGACTCATTTTCGGAGGAAATGCTGCCAACGACCAAGACCTTCTCAGAAGGCTGGCATGAGGCCATTAAGAAATACGTGGAAGACACCGGCAGCATGTTCAATCTTGCCACTGATATGGCAAGACAGACCGCACAGGCCATGCAGTCCGCCTTCCAGAACTTTTTCTTCGACATGTTTCAGGGGAAGATTACCAGCATGAAAGACCTTCTGCGGGGGCTTCTGACCTTTGCCCAGCAGGTGGCGTCCAACATCCTTGCAAGCATGGCGACTACGAAGATAATGTCTTGGGTGGGTTCAGCCGCTACTTCTATTCCTGCAGGGGCAATAGGTTCAGCCGCAGGCGGTGGATTTGTAATGGAGAAAACAGCAAGGTTATCCAGTGAAACTGAGAAGGTCACGGTCAACATCGTCAATTCCGGCAATACTGAAAGGCCTGATGTCTCATACAGAAGGAGCGACATTGAAGGGCTGGTATTGGATATTATATACCGGGATTACAATCGCAATGGCATGATGAGAAATCTGGGGACAACATAAAATGGCAGACTATCCCTCAAGCCTGTTAATTGAGTTCCCCTTTGATGAGTCCACTCCTGACTATGGTGTTATCCGCACAGAGATGGAAATGGGCTACGTCCAGACCAGGGCAAGGACTACGATCGCTCCACGGGGATATAAGTTTTCTCATAGGAATCTTACCGCTTCCGAGATCTCGACATGGCTTACCTTCTGGAATGCAAGAAAAGGCGGAGGGGAGTCCTTTAACTTCACGGATCCACGGACCAGCGCCACGGTATCTTGCAGGTTTAAGCAGGCACAGTCGGTGATCCGGAGAACAGGGCCGGTAACTTATGACATAGATGTTGAGCTTGAAGAGGCACTTTAACGTTAATAAAAGGGAGATTTATGAAGGCAATCAAGTTTGAGTTGAAGGAATTGGAAACAAAAGAAGGTAAGAACTTCCGGTATCGGGATGTTCTGGAGGTAATTGTCAAGACCCCTCAGGATAAGCAGGGGATACTTATTGCCGAGATGAGGAGCCTCATCAAGATACTGGATAAGCTTGAGGCCGCAAACGGCTCGATGCTTCTCTCATCCGATGAGTGGAACATTTTAAAATCCCGGGCCGGTGTCTTCCCATGGGGGATGGTATCAAGGGAAATCGTCCAGTTTGTGGATGACCTTGAAGGGGCTAAAGAGATTGAACTGACAGAGGCATCGTGAAGATAATCAATGCGAATCTCATTACAGAGAAAAACAAGCTCTCAACGTCTTCCGTCTGGCTGACGCTCCTCCAGGTTGAAGTATCAGACACAACCACTATTTACTTGGTCCCGAATCCCCAGTCAGTGACTTTTGACGGACATACTTATAATCCCTTTCCCTGCAAGATTGAGCCGGTGCGCTCTGATGCAAAAGGCGGCCTAAATGAGGTTGTGGTATCCGTCTCAAATGTCACACGGGAGATCAGCGCCTATGTTGAGGCAAATGATTTACGGGGCAGAACAGTTCGGTTGATAGGCGTAAACAGCGCAAACCTCTCAGACCCTACGGCTAAGGTCTTTGATGAAGAATATATCATCACGGAAATAGACATAACAGAGCAGCTTGTAAACTTCCGGCTTGGGCATGTAAGGTTCCTGCAGCAGAATTTCCCGGGAAGCCGGTTTTTCCGGGATAACTGCCGGTGGGTATATAAATCAACAGAATGCGGATATTCCGGAGGAATGACATCCTGCGACAAGATACTTGAAGACTCAAACGGTTGCAGGGCGCACGGAAATCAGTCCCGGTTTGGCGGCTTTCCGGTGCTGCCGTCTCCACGATATGTTTGATGACCTGATAGGCATACCGTATGTGGAATGCGGTCGGACACTGCAGGGGCTTGACTGCTTTGGACTTGTTTTAATATGTCAGAAGCGACTTGGCATCGAGGCCCCTGACCCTTTTCTCATAGAGCATAAGAAGGCAGTGCCTGAGAACGGCTGGTCAGACTGGATTATCCGGGAGTTTTCCGGCTGGGTGCAAATAAAAAAACCCATATTTGCAGCAGTTATTGTTTTCGCAAATAAGGATGGCATCCCGGATCATGCCGGTGTGATGATAGACGAGCGCCGGTTTATTCACTCAGTGCGAAAGGCAGGGGTAGTGATAGGGCGCCTTGACAGATGTCCATATCCGGTTATAGGAGCATATGAATACAGAAGAGCTTGATACAGGCACAGTTACACTGACTATAATAGAAAATCCCCTTGAAATGGAGCGCACCCGCTCATCTGTAAGCCTTCCTTATGAATGGGAAAAGTCTGTTTATGATGTCCTTCCGGAGAGAGTTTCAGCGCATCCTGACGATTGGGTAATTATCAATGACGGCAGAGAACTCACGATAGACGAGAGCAGGACAGTCCTCCTGCAGGCCGGTGGGGAGGTAATCTGCTATCCGAGGATTAAGGATAAGGTTGTAAAAGGCGCCATCGGTATTGTGTTGATTCTGGCAGGGGTAATTTCTGGGACGCCCTGGCTTACATATGCTGGCGCTACTATGTTTGCAACCGCCATGGTCGAAGGTTTCGTTAGAACGCCCCGACCCAGGGATGGCGACACATCGTCCACATACGGCTTCGGCGGCATCAGAAACGACACCCGGATAGGGTCCCCCATCCCTGTAGTCTATGGAGAACACAGGGTCGGAGGCCATTATATTGAACTCCGGGTGAAGCCCGATATCGCCACTGACAATGACACACTCCGTGCCCTTATTGCAGTTTCAGAGGGTGAGGTTGATAGTGTATCTACTTCATCATCTGAAGTTGAGATAAACGGTCAGGCAGCATCAAACTATAACGGCCAACCTGCAATATCCATACAATCCAACACAGGTACAAACAGTCAGAGCGCCTTTACTCAGGATGGGTTTGGAGACGGCAGCGGCACAACCTACAGTGTTGGTACCGTGATCAGCACATCCTGGCTTACCTATACCGGCTTTGGTACCAACATTACGGCGTGGGAACTGAACCTGACATTCCCGACGGGTTTATGGTACAGCAACAAAAAAGGAGATATTAAGAATACGAGTGTTACCTTTGACATAGAATACAGACTCGTTGGCGCCGGTTCCTGGACAAGTGCCGGTCAGACGACAATTACAGCGTCAAAATTGCAGGCAGTACGAAGATATTTCCGGAAGGATGGCCTTACTGCAGGACAGTATGAGGTACGGATTAAACGCACAAGCGAAGAGAGTACGGCATCAAGAAGGGCAGACCAGGCCCAGCTATCTTCAGTCACGGAGATAGTAAATGACGCCTACAAATACCCCAATGCCGCACTCCTTGCCGTCTCTGCCGTCGCCACGAACCAAATCAGCGGCGGTCTTCCGGCAATCACCACAATCGTCAAGGGCAGGAAGGTCAGGGTCTATACTGACCCGAACACATACACGACTGTATGGACTGACAATCCCGCATGGGTCGTGCTCGATATGCTCACAAACACCCGCTACGGCATGGGATTACCATACTCTGATATGTACATCCAGAGTTTCATTGACTGGGCGGCATACTGTAATGAGCTGGTCCCTGATGGTCAGGGAGGGCAGGATAAACGTTCCACGTGCAACATCGTATTCGATGCGGAAGAGAGATTGTGGGATGCAGTGCTTAAGGTTTGTGCAATAGGCTATGCCATGCTGATTAAATCCGGGAACAAGATTCAGGTAAAGATAGAGAAGCAGGATACACCGGTTCAGCTATTTACAATGGCGAATATTGTACGCGGGTCCTTTAAGGAATCCTTTATGTCGCTTCAGAACCGCTCAAACGTCTTTGAAGTGCAATACCTCAACAAGGACAATAATTACTTGCAGGACATGGTCACATGGGAAGATCCGGCCATATATTCCAGTGCCGAGGCAGTAAAGAAGCAGACTGTTACGACATACGGGATAACCCGAACATCTCACGCCATCCGGTTTGCAAGGTTCCTTGCGAATATCAACCGCTATATTACCCGCACGATACAGTTTGAGGTCGGCATTGATGCAATCGCCTGTGAGCCGGGGGATGTGATCAGATTCCAGCATGACGTCCCGCAGTGGGGCTTTGCCTCAAGGGCAGCGGTGGGATCCGGTTCAAGTTCAGTAGTCCTCGATACGGCAATGACGGTTGAGGCCAGCAAGACTTATCAGGTGCTGGTCCGACACTCTGACGACACGATAGAGACAAAAACCGTTACAAATACGCCGGGGACATATACGACTCTTACCATCTCCGGAACATGGACACAAACGCCAGCAGACGGTGATGTCGTGGCCTTTGGGGAGACCAGTATCCTTGTCAAACCATTCCGGATCGTTGCCATCGAGCGCACCGAGCAGATGACTGCCCGGGTAACTTCAGTCGAATATAATGCATCTGTCTATGACGACAGCGATATCACAGCGGCAAACGTGGTCAATTATTCTGTGCTGCCGAATCCGAACAGTCCGCCGCCACAAGTCACGGACCTTGCGCTCTCTCAACTGGATGATGATCAGCGCACCGTGGCTGTGACCTTTACCCCGCCAAATGACTACCGGTATCAGACGGCAAGGATATATAAAGTCGTGGGTGATATGAATGTCCCCATCGGGGAATCACGGGAAGGGGCCTTCTATATTCATGACACCCCGCCTGGCACAGAGCTGACAATTATAGTCATCTCAGTCTCTCGCACCGGAAGTCAGGCAAACATCTCACAGGCACCCTCTGCCACAATTACAGTATCAGCAGGCAGGCTGCCGCCCGATGTCACCGGACTTGAGCTTGTCGGACAGGGAAATGACACGGAGTTTGTCGGCAAGGATGCGAAGTTTCAATGGAGAGACAGGGGCAGGACATCAGGTTTTGGGCTTGAAGGCCTCGGTGAAGAGACACTTGGCGCCGGCGCTGGTGGTATTGACCCGTTCTTTAAAAACTACCGTGTCGAGATTTACAACACCGACGGAGTGACGTTGCGGCGTCGTGAATATGTCGTAGACCCGCTATATACCTACAGCCATGAGAAGAATTATGAGGATGCCCAGAGGCTTGAGGCCGGGGTGGTAGTCCGGTCATTTATGATTAAGGTCTGGCAGCAGGATACCTTCAACCAGATGTCGGCCAGTCCGGCAATCCTGACCGTATCAAATCCCTCACCCGGAATTGTGGGTAACTTTACTGTCACGGATGTCTACGGTGGCAGCCTTGCGATCTCGTGGGATAAGAGCGCTGAGATTGATATTACCGGCTACAAGCTCCACATGAGCACAAATTCAGGCTTTACGCCGGATGCCTCAAATCTTATCTATTCCGGGCCGGACACGTACATTATCAAGAACAATCTGACACCAGGAACGACATATTATTTCAAGGTAGCAGCCTTTGACACTTTTGGGGAGAGCGGCCTTACATACTCAGGTCAGGTATCAGCTACGCCCAGCAGGGTAAAGACGAACTTCCTTGACCTTGAGATGCGGGTTCCTAAGATAGCCGGTATAAGCATTGATGCGAACCCCTCAACAAACGTTGTGTCGTGGACAGCAGGCGTGATCAGCTATGTCAATGATGCAGGATCCCCTGCCTCTGTTACGACCTCATCCGGTAATGCCACATGGACGAGCGGGCTACTCTATATCTACTGGGTCAAAGGGGCTACCACCATATCAACGACGACAAATCAGGCAACTGCCTATGCCGCTGACAACGTAATATTGGGGACATATCAGGGAGGTACTGACCTTGTGGTTGATGTTGGCAGACAAGTGATCCACTCATCATTCATCAGGACAATATCCCTTTCGGCCATAAATGCTAACTTGGGTTATGTCACCGCAGGCACCCTTGAGGCAGTGACAATGAAATCCTCGGCCTCAATCAGTTATAACAACGGCACTGGCTGGTGGATAGGGATTGACGCCTCAACGCCGAAGCTCTTCATAGGTAACTCAGTAGGAAACAAGCTCACGTGGGATGGAACGACATTAACGGTTGTTGGTTCCATTACTATTCAGGGGGGCTCTGGAT
This sequence comes from Nitrospirota bacterium, assembly GCA_020851375.1. NCBI lineage: Bacteria > Pseudomonadati > Nitrospirota > Nitrospirota bacterium. The sequence goes on from JADZCV010000033.1 coordinate 37,213, forward strand.
ATGCGAACCTGTCGGACAAGCCAACTTCACTGTCCAGCATAAATTCAGGAGAAGGGACAAAGCTGTCAGGTATCCAAGCCGGCGCAACTGCCAATTCTTCTGATGCTACTCTGTTAAACAGGTCTAACCACACAGGAACTCAGGGAGCAAGCAGTCTTGATACTACTGTTATATCCGGAGGAAAAATAATAACGGGGTTACTGACAGCAGATAACATACAGACGGGGACTTTAAATGCTTCTTTAGTAACTGTTACAAATCTGTCCGCAAGTAATATAATTACAGGCACAATATCGCTGAACAGATTGCCGGGATTAACCGTCTCTGATGCAGCTACTTATGGAGGTGCAGTCACTATATCGGCGACTATTTGGACTGACCTTGTTACAATATCTTTTACAACGTCTGGCGGAACTGTGCATGTAATAGCCCGCTCTTGGATATATTTTAATTCCAGCGCTGGGCAGCTTGAATTCAGACTTAGGAAGGACGAGACAGCCGACTTAGATAACCAAACGATGTATTTTTCAAGCACGGCTGGTATTGGATACGGGTCATTTCTGAATATGTTCGGAGTAATTACCGGATTATCTGCAGGTAGTTATACATTTAAACTTCAATCATACGGTGGAAGTGGAAATGGCAGAGCGGCAGCAGGTAGCAAGATAATGGTTATCGAAACTATAAAATAATGTATGGAGGTAGGGTATGCCACAGTACAAAACAGGCATAGTAAGCGTTACAAACGGCTCAAACACCGTGAATTTTTCAGGCGCATCATCCGGAGCAGAAAGCGTAGCGGTTGGTGACACATTTAAGGTAGACCGGAACGGTGAGGCGATATATCAAATATCCTCACG
>JADZCV010000034.1 GCA_020851375.1 Nitrospirota bacterium
CTGCCAGTCCACGCTTGTGCAATAACATCGTTATCGCTGCCGTCAGTGTAGTCTTACCATGATCTACATGACCTATAGTACCTACGTTTATGTGCGGCTTCTTCCTCTCAAACTTAGCCTTTGACATGTCCCGTCCTCCTTATTTTAAGCACCGTATCAGAAAGCACTGAGTATCGAGCAATGAGCAATGAGTAAAATCATTGCCGGGCTTTGGCTTTCTCTCATTGCTTTCAACTCATTGCTCATTGCTTCCTATTATCCCTTAACCTTTGCCACGATCTGCTCAGATATGTTCCGTGGTGCCTCTTCATATCTTGCAAACTGCATTGTAAATGTAGCGCGACCCTGTGTGAGAGACCTGAGATCAGTTGCGTAACCAAACATCTCCGACAATGGCGCCTCAGCAGTTATGATCTGCGCTGCAGACCTTGGCCGAACGCCCTGAATCCTTCCCCTCCTGGAGTTGATATCACCAATTACATCCCCCATATATTCTTCCGGCACAGTAACCTCCAGGGACATAACAGGCTCAAGCAATACAGGATTGGCTTTCCTTGCGCCATCTTTAAAAGCCATAGAACCGGCGATCTTAAAGGCCATCTCCGATGAATCCACGTCATGATACGACCCATCAAACAACGAAACCTTAATATCAACAACAGGATATCCTGCGAGGACGCCTGAATCGAGCGCCTCCCTGATACCCTTCTCTACCGCAGGTATATATTCCCTTGGAATAGATCCCCCGACAATCTTATTTTCAAAGACAAAACCATCTCCGGGCGCCTGAGGCTCCACGGTAATCCATACATGACCATACTGTCCGCGGCCGCCTGTCTGCCTGATATACTTGCCTTCGCTCTCAACCTTACCCCTGATGGTCTCCCTGTATGCAACCTGAGGCTTGCCGACATTTGCCTCTACCTTAAACTCCCTCAGCAACCTGTCAACAATAATCTCAAGATGCAGTTCCCCCATTCCTGAGATTATCGTCTGACCGGTCTCTTCATCAGACTTAATCCTGAATGACGGATCTTCCTGCGCAAGCTTTTGCAGAGAGACCCCCATCCTTTCCTGATCAGTCTTTGTCTTGGGCTCTATCGCAATACCAATAACCGGTTCAGGAAATTCCATCCTCTCAAGTATGACCGGCTTATCCTTGTCACAAAGCGTATCCCCGGTCGTGGTATTTTTCAAACCAACCGCCGCCGCAATCTCGCCGGCATAGACAGCCTTTATTTCCTCTCTTTTATTTGCATGCATCTTGAGGATACGACCAATCCTCTCTGTTGTATCCTTGGTTGAATTATAAACATAAGAACCGGAATTTAAAACACCGGAGTAAACCCTGAAATATGTCAGCTGCCCCACGAACGGGTCCGTCATAATCTTAAAAGCAAGAGCGGAGAAAGGCTCACTGTCATCTGATTTTCTCTCAACCTCTGCATTTGTCTTTGGATCAATTCCCTTTACAGGCGGCAGATCCAGCGGTGACGGCAAGTAGGCCGATATAGCATCAAGCAGCAACTGAACACCCTTATTCTTAAACGAAGATCCGCAAAGTACAGGGGTAATTTTCATCTGGATAGTCCCCCTGCGCAGCGCAGCCCTGATTTCATCCGGCGTGACCTCTTCACCTGCAATATACTTCTCCATCACGCTCTCATCACAATCTGCCAGCTTCTCGATCATCTTATCCCTGTATTCCTGTGCCAGATCACGCAGCTCCTCAGGTATCTCATCAACCACATATTTTGCCCCAAGCGTCTCATCATCAAAGTAGACAGCATTCATCGAAATCAGATCAACAGGCCCCCTGAATGTACCCTCTGCCCCAATTGGTATCTGAACAGGCACCGGATTTGCCCCAAGCCTCCCTACCATTGACTTGACACTCTCAAAGAAATCAGCGCCAATTTTATCCATCTTATTAATAAAGGCGATCCTTGGAACGTCATACTTGTCCGCCTGCCTCCAGACCGTCTCAGACTGAGGCTCAACACCCTGCCCTGCATCAAATATGGCAACGGCGCCATCAAGAACCCTCAGTGACCTCTCCACCTCAATCGTAAAATCCACATGACCGGGGGTATCAATAATATTAATGCGAATATCCTTCCAGAAGCAGGTTGTTGCTGCCGACGTGATAGTAATACCACGCTCTTTCTCCTGCTCCATCCAGTCCATAGTAGCAGTGCCTTCATCCACCTCACCAATCTTGTATGATGCGCCCGTATAATATAGTATACGCTCAGTTGACGTAGTCTTGCCTGCATCAATATGAGCCATAATACCTATATTACGCGTTTTATCTAATGAATATTGCCTTGACACCCAATCCTCCTGATAATAGCTCAATAAAAGACATTTCTTACGCTATTATGCTGTCACAATCCGTTACTACCACCTGTAGTGGGCAAATGCCTTATTTGCCTCGGCCATCCTGTGTGTGTCTTCCTTCTTCTTTACTGCCCCGCCTGTCCCGTTTGCAGCATCCATGATCTCTGCCGCAAGCTTTTCACACATGTTTCGCCCTGACCGCGCCCTTGCATATGAGACAATCCACCTGATTGCAAGCGCATTACGCCTCGGAGTCCTTATATCAACAGGCACCTGATATGAAGCGCCTCCCACTCTGCGTGACTTGACCTCAACAACAGGCTTTACATTATCCATAGCCGCCCGGAAAATCTTTACAGGGTCCACAGCAGCGGTCTTTTCCTTAATAGCATCAAGCGCCCCGTAAAATATTCCTTCAGCAACGCTTTTTCTCCCATCTTTCATAATAATACTGACAATCTTGGAAACCAGGACATCATTGTACTTTAAATCCGGCCTTGTTTCCCTTTGTTTTACCCATCCATGCCTTGGCATTTCAATACCTCTCCACGTTATTACTTGGGTGTCTTGGCCCCATACTTTGAACGGCCCCTTTTTCTGTTCTGAACACCGGCAGAATCAAGAGTCCCCCTGACTATATGATATCTCACACCAGGCAAATCCTTTACCCTTCCACCCCTCACAAGAACAATCGAATGTTCCTGCAGGTTATGCCCCTCGCCTGGTATATATGCAGTTACCTCCATGCCATTGGTCAGCCTCACCCTCGCAACTTTCCGCAATGCAGAATTTGGTTTCTTTGGTGTTGACGTATAGACCCTGATACAAACACCCCTCTTCTGGGGACTTGACTTCAGCGCTGGGCTTTTGGTCTTGCTTTTAACCTTTGTCCTGCCCTTACGGACCAACTGATTTATAGTCGGCACTGTCTCTCCTTCTTGAATTTACAAAAAAAGCTATTTCTCACCAAAACTTTGCAATTCTAATAGAATGTAACATGTTTGTCAAGAGCTTTTTCCGGCATTTTCATGAATTCTCTCTTGGCATATCAGATTCTCTCTTACTTACAGACATGATATACGATTCTCTGTAAAAGGGAAGCCCCGTACCTGACGGGATTAACCTCCCTACTATAACATTTTCCTTGAGTCCGAGAAGTTCATCTACCTTGCCGCTGACCGCCGCCTCTGTGAGCACCCTTGTGGTCTCCTGGAATGAGGCTGCTGAAATAAAGCTGTCAGTAGTCAATGCTGCCTTGGTTATTCCCATTAATACAGGCATACCGATTGCCGGTTTCCCTCCATTTTTTACTACCCGCTCGTTTTCCTCTTCAAATGCAAACTTGTCAACCTGGCTTCCAATGAGGAAATCCGTATCTCCGGTGTCCTCAATCTTGACCTTCTTCAGCATCTGTCTGACAATAACTTCTATATGTTTGTCATTAATTGTTACACCCTGCAGCCTGTATACCTGCTGAATCTCGTCTACCAGATATTTTTGCAGTTCTTTTGGCCCGAGGATGCTCAGAATGTCCTGGGGGTTGGCAGAACCATCCATGAGAGGTTCCCCTGCCATGACCCAGTCACCTTCATGAACATTTATATGTTTACCCTTGGGGATAAAGTACTCTTTGGTGTCGCCTGATTCATTCTTTACAATCACCCTTCTCATACCTTTAACATAACCGCCGAATTCGACAACCCCGTCAATCTCACTTATAACTGCCTGCTCCTTCGGTTTTCTGGTCTCAAAAAGCTCTGCTACCCTCGGCAGGCCTCCCGTAATATCTTTTGTCTTGGTGATCTCGCGCGGAATCTTGGCCAGTACATCGCCAGGATGGACGACATTGCCTTTCTCGACTACTATGTGAGCCCCTGTAGGGAGCAAATATCTTGCAACAGCGCTTGCACCCGGAATCTTGACTGTCTTATTCGCATCATCTTTGATTGAAATTCTGGGCCTTAATGAAGTGCCCTGGAAATCAACAATGACCTTTCTGGAAAGACCGGTAACTTCATCCACATCTTCTTTCATTGTTACGCCATCAACAATGTCTCCGAACGCAATCTTTCCGCCGACTTCTGTAAGGATTGGCATGGAATGCGGGTCCCACTCCACCAGTTTCTGACCTCCCCTGACTTTCTGATTGTCAGCCACCTTTAACCTCGCACCATAAACTACCGAATATTTTTCCTTTTCTCTTCCCTCTTCATCATAGATAATGATCTTGCCATTCCTGTTCATGGCGACCGAGTCGCCTTCCTTGTTTTTCACCGTATTGAGATTCATGTACTTTATTATGCCGCCGTTCTTTGCCTCGAGCACGGTCTGCTCCACAACCTTGCTTGCAGTACCTCCTATATGGAACGTTCTCATGGTAAGCTGAGTTCCGGGCTCTCCAATGGACTGGGCTGCTATGATTCCTACAGACTCGCCTATATCAACAAGCGTACCCCTTCCAAGGTCCCTTCCATAACATTTTATACATACACCTCGCCTCGACTGGCAGGTGAGCACAGAGCGTATCAGCACTTTGTCTATACCAGCTTCTACTATAGCTGCAACCCTTTCCTCATTAATCTCCTCACGTGCAGGGACAATCACGTCATTTGTTATGGGGTCCCTGATATCATCAACCGGGATACGGCCAAGAATCCTCTCCTCGATAGGCTCAATAATCTCACCACCCTCTACAAGAGGAGTTACAAAGATGCCATCCTGACTCTGGCAGTCAATTTCTGTTATAATCACATCCTGAGCAACATCTACCAGCCTTCTTGTCAGGTAACCGGAATTAGCGGTCTTGAGCGCGGTATCTGCCAACCCCTTTCTCGCACCATGTGTCGAGATAAAGTACTGCATTACAGTCAACCCTTCACGGAAGTTTGCAGTAATAGGTGTTTCAATAATCTCACCGGATGGCTTGGCCATCAATCCTCTCATGCCGCCGAGCTGTCTTATCTGCTGGGTGCTTCCTCTTGCACCTGAATCAGCCATCATGAAGATCGAATTAAAGGCGCGCTTTTCTTCACTGCTGCCGCCAAGCTCCCTCATCATCTCCACAGTAACCATCTCAGTAACATGTGCCCATATATCAATAACCTTGTTATACCTCTCACCCTTGGTTATCAGACCCTCTGAGTACTGCTGTTCAACTTCAGCTATTTCCTTGTTTGCATCATCGATTATCGCAGCCTTCCTTGTCGGAATATGCATATCTCCGATACAGATAGAAAGTCCGGATTTGGTGGCATACTTGAATCCTATCTCTTTTATTTTGTCGAGGAACGCCACAGTATCACGATGACCTGCATCCCTGTAACACCTGTCTATAAGCTTTGTGAGCTCTTTCTTGTTCATGACCTTGTTGGCAAGCTCGAAAGGCAGTTTTGAGGGCAATATCTCGCTGAGGAATACCCTGCCTACTGTCGTATCAACAAGACCTCCGTTGTGGCGCATCCTGATCTTTGCATGCTCCTCAACCACTCCTGCCTCACAAGCAACCCGGACCTCTACAGGAGAAGAGAACACCCTCCCTTCGCCTTTGGCTCCGGCCCGTTCCTTTGTCAGATAATAACAGCCCAGAACAATATCCTGTGTCGGTATAAGTACAGGCGCTCCATGGGCAGGTGAAAGGACGTTATTGACAGAGAGCATTAATACCCTTGCCTCAATCTGGGCCTCTACAGAAAGCGGTACATGGACAGCCATCTGATCACCGTCAAAATCCGCATTAAAGGCCATACAGACCAGGGGATGCAGCCTTATAGCCTTGCCTTCAATAAGGATTGGATCAAATGCCTGAATACCAAGCCTGTGAAGCGTAGGCGCCCTGTTTAGTAATACAGGATGCTCTTTCGTTACTTCCTCCAGGATATCCCACACCTCAGGCCTTTCCTTTTCCACCATCTTTTTTGCACTCTTTATTGTGGTGGCATACCCCTTTTCTTCAAGCCTGTGAAAAATAAACGGCTTGAATAATTCAAGAGCCATTTTTTTTGGAAGTCCGCACTGATGGAGTTTAAGTTCAGGACCAACTACTATGACAGATCTGCCGGAGTAATCCACCCTCTTGCCAAGAAGGTTCTGTCTGAACCTTCCCTGTTTTCCCTTCAGCATATCACTCAGAGACTTCAGCGGTCTTTTATTCGGTCCCCTGATTACCCTTCCCCTGCGGCCATTATCAAAAAGTGCATCAACAGCCTCCTGCAGCATCCTCTTCTCATTGCGGATGATGACGCCGGGGGCCTTTAATTCCATCAGCTTCTTGAGCCTGTTATTCCTGTTTATCACCCTTCTGTACAGGTCATTCAGGTCTGATGTGGCAAATCTTCCGCCGTCAAGCGGTACCAGCGGCCTCAGTTCAGGTGGAATAACCGGTATAACACTCATAATCATCCATTCAGGTTTATTGCCTGACTTTCTGAATGAATCAACAATCTTGAGCCTCTTGCTTAGCTTCTTTTTTACCGCCACACTGCTTGCATCTTCAATCTTCGTCTTGACTTCAGTGTAGAGCTGTTCCATATCTATCTTTACGAGAAGCTCCTTGATCGCTTCAGCGCCTGTTCCAGCTTTAAAGGCATTGCCATGCTGCTGAAGGAGCCTTCTGTATTCGTCTTCTGACAGGACATCCTTCACATTAAGATTAGCTGGTCCGGGATCAATTACTATATAGCTCTCAAAATAAAGGACCTTTTCCAGCTGCCTGAGAGTCATATCAAGGACATTGCCAATCCTGCTTGGAAGGCCTTTGAGAAACCAGATATGAGCAACAGGGGCCGCAAGTTCTATGTGCCCCATTCTCTCACGCCTTACCTTGGACTGTATAACTTCAACTCCGCATTTATCACAGACGATACCGCGGTGCTTCATCCTCTTGTATTTGCCGCAATTACATTCCCAGTCCTTTGTAGGGCCGAATATCTTGGCACAAAACAATCCATCCCTCTCAGGTTTAAAAGATCTGTAATTGATCGTTTCAGGCTTCTTGACCTCACCGTGAGACCACGACCTGATCTTATCCGAGGATGCTATCCGAATCCTTATTGCATCAAATGAGACCGCTTCCTTAGGCTTCTCAAACAGGCTATACAATTTTTCCCAGTCTCTGTCCTCTGTAAATGCCATTTAAACCTCCTTAGTTACCATCTTTGGACTTCAGTAATTCCACATCCAGCCCAAGACTCTGCAATTCCTTTATCAAAACGTTAAATGACTCAGGCAGTCCGGGTGTAAGGAAATTCTCTCCCTTAACGATTGCCTCATACATCTTTGAACGTCCCGGCACATCATCAGACTTGACTGTCAGGAATTCCTGCAGTGTCGCTGCAGCGCCATATGCCTGCAGGGCCCAGACTTCCATCTCTCCGAGCCTCTGTCCCCCGAACTGCGCCTTGCCGCCGAGTGGCTGCTGGGTTACAAGTGAATAAGGTCCGATTGATCTTGCATGGATCTTATCATCCACAAGATGGTGAAGTTTCATCATGTACATATATCCAACAGTAACTTCTCTGTCAAAAGGCTCTCCCTTACGGCCATCGTATAGAGTTGCCTGACCTGTAACAGAGCGCCCGCCTTCCTTAAGGAGGCCTATAATCTCATTTTCAGATGCGCCGTCAAATACTGATGTTGTTACATGAATTCCAAGCGCCCTCGCCGCCCACCCCAAATGTGTCTCGAGTATCTGGCCCACATTCATTCTTGACGGAACACCAAGTGGATTAAGGATCATTTCCACAGGCGTACCGTCAGCGAGATACGGCATATCTTCTTCCGGCATAATGACCGATACCACACCCTTGTTGCCATGGCGGCCGGCCATCTTATCTCCTACCGCCAGTTTTCTCTTTATTGCAATGTACACTTTGACCAGCTTTATAACTCCAGGCGGGAGCTCATCGCCTTTTCTGACCCTTCCAATCCTGTCCTCGTAGAAGGCCTGAAGCAGCTCTATCTGCTGCTGTGCATAATTGCATATCTCTTCAAACCTATCCGTATCATCCTGATTTTCCAGAACTATATCAATAAGTTCCTCGTCATTGATTTCCTTCAGTATATTCTCAGTCAATTCTTTTGACTTGGGCAATATAACCTTCTTCGTTACCGGATTGGCCACAGCCTTGCCGACGGTCTTGCCGGCAAAGAATTTCCTCAGCCTCCTGTTTCTGTCATCTTCAATGATCCTGACCTCTTCCTGCTGTTCTTTCTGCAGTCTTGACACCTCGTCATTTTCTATGCTCTTTGAACGCTCATCCTTCTCGACACCTTTTCTGGAGAATATTTTTACATCAACAACAGTGCCCTCTATACCAGGCGGCACTGTAAGTGAAACGTCTTTGACATCCCCGGCCTTTTCACCAAATATAGCCCTTAACAGCTTTTCTTCCGGTGTCAGCTGCGTCTCGCCTTTTGGTGCAACTTTTGCTACCAGGATGTCCCCGGGCACAACCTCTGCCCCTATCCGGACAATTCCGCTTTCATCAAGATTCCTGAGCAATTCTTCGCTCACATTCGGGATGTCTCTTGTTATTTCCTCCCGGCCAAGCTTGGTGTCCCTTGCCTCTATCTCAAACTCTTCAATGTGAATTGATGTATATCTGTCATCCTTGACAAGCCGTTCACTTATGATGATTGCATCTTCAAAGTTGTACCCTTCCCATGGCATGAAGGCTACAAGGATGTTCTGACCCAGCGCAAGCTCTCCCTGACTTGTTGCAGGCCCGTCTGCCAGCACCTCCCCTTTTTCAACCTTTTGACCGGCATTCACAATAGGCTTCTGGTTAATGCAGGTATTCTGATTTGACCTTTTAAACTTGGTCAGACTGTATACATCAAGGCTGATCCCTTCTGTAAGAGGTTTATCCTTTTTTGCCTTTGCATCCTGTTTTATTTCTTCTGCCCTTACAACAATACGGTTTGCATCAACATACTCAACAAACCCGGGCCGTTTTGCAAGGACTACCCTGCCTGAGTCTCTCGCCACGATTTTCTCCATTCCGGTGCCGACGAGCGGAGCATCCGTGTCCATCAGGGGCACAGCCTGCCTCTGCATATTGGATCCCATCAATGCCCTGTTGGCGTCATCATTTTCAAGGAACGGTATAAGAGACGTAGCCACACTTACGATCTGCTTTGGCGAAACATCCATAAACTCCACTCTATCCGATGAGACAGTTACAAAATCGCCGCCAAAGCGTGAAGAAACAGTCTCGGATGTTATTTTGCCTGACGCGTTTACAGGGGTATTTGCCTGTGCAATATAATACTTGTCTCCGTCAATTGCCGACAGATAGACAATGTCATCAGATACCCTGCCATTAACGACTTTTCTGTACGGCGACTCAATAAACCCGAATTCATTAACCCTCGCATAAGTTGACAGAGAAGTAATGAGTCCGATATTAGGACCTTCAGGTGTTTCAATAGGACATATTCGGCCATAATGCGTAGGATGAACGTCCCGCACCTCAAACCCTGCACGCTCTCTTGTTAACCCTCCCGGCCCGAGTGCTGATAGTCTTCTCTTGTGCGTAATCTCTGACAACGGATTGGTCTGATCCATAAACTGTGATAGCTGACTGCTGCCAAAAAACTCTTTAACTGCAGCAATAACTGATTTTGCATTAATCAGGTCATGCGGAAGGGCGCTCTCAAGGTCCAGTATATTCATACGCTCCTTAATACTCCGCTCCATCCTGGAGAGTCCGATCCTGAACTGATTCTCAAGAAGTTCACCAACACACCTGACCCTTCTGTTCCCAAGATGATCTATATCATCTATCTCTCCCTTATTTGATTTCAGGTTTACGAGGTACCTTATTGTTTCCACTATATCCTGAGGCGTAAGGCTCCTCTGGCTAAGGGGCACGTCAATCCCGAGTTTTTTGTTTAACTTGAGCCTTCCAACCGGTGCAAGGTCATAGCGCCTCGGATTAAAGAAGAGATTGTCAAAAATTATCTTTGCTGTTTCAGGGGTCGGGCTCTCGCCAGGGCGCAGTCTTTTATATATTTCAATGATAGCGCTTTCCTGCGTCTCAATATTTTCATGAGACAACGTATCCCTGATTATTGGGAATATTTGATAATTATCAATATAGAGAAGGTTAATCTTTTCAATTCCTGACTTCAGGATCTTGTCAATCAGTGCATCGGTAAGGATCGTATTGCTCCCGACTATAACCTCGCCTGTTGAAGGATCAACCACATCATCATAAATAATCCGGTCCACCATATCATCAGCAGCAACCGGCACCTCTTTTATACCCTGATTATCAAGTTTCTTTAGTATGCCATGGGTAATCCTGTTGCTCTTCTTGACAACAACCTCACCTGTCTGTTCATTAATTATGTCATACGGGACCCTGCTTCCATTAATTACTTTTGAGTCAACCTTGATGCAGAACTTATTGCCTCTGATCACAACATCTTCAATGGGATAGTAGAGCTTTAATATATCATGAGTGGAATAACCTATAGCCTTCAACAATATAGTAACAGGGAACTTCCTGCGCCTGTCAATCCTCGCATGCAGGATATCCTTGGTGTCAAATTCGAAATCAAGCCACGAACCTCTGTATGGTATTATTCTCGCTGAGAACAATACCTTGCCGCTTATGTGAGTTCTCCCCTTATCATGAGTAAAAAAAGTTCCAGGGGAGCGCTGGAGCTGACTGACAACAACCCTCTCGGTTCCGTTAATAATAAACGTGCCGTTCTCAGTCATCAGGGGCAGTTCGCCGAGATAGACCCATTGCTCTCTAACCTCTTTTGTGCTTTTTGCGCCGCTCTTTTCGTCCTTTTCAAGAATCTCCAGGTTAACCCTTATCTTCAGGGGCGCAGCAAACGTCATGCCCCTTTCGATACATTCCCAGATCTCATACTTGGGCTCACCCAGGGAATATTCAGTGAATCTCAGGATCGCAGTGCCATTGAAATCTGAAATCGGGAAAACACTGTCGAATGCCGCCTGTAGTCCCATCTCTTCCCTGTGCTCATGAGCGATGTCCTTCTGAAGAAACTTTTCAAATGATTTCTTCTGGATCTCGAGAAGTTCGGGAATCTCTATCTTTGCAGGAAGTTTTGAGAAATCTTTTCTTTCTATGCAACCCTTAATGGTGGGATGACTCATTTAATTTATTCCCCCTGAAAAATGTTAAAAAAACAAATTTAGGATCCGGGGTCAGGTGCCTGGCACCCGACCCCTCAAATCCGTATATTACTTTATTTCAACCTGCGCACCCTGCTCAACAAGCTTGGCCTTCATAGCCTCTGCATCCTCTTTTGATATGCCGGTCTTTAAAGTCTTGGGCGCGCCATCAACGAGGTCCTTGGCCTCCTTAAGTCCAAGATTAGTCAACTCCCTTACCACCTTGATTACCTGGATCTTTTTGTCTCCCGCACTGCTCAGTATCACATCAAAGCTGGTCTTTTCTTCAACAGCCGCTGCAGCACCGGCGCCGGCTGCCGCGCCTGCAACTGCAACAGGCACAGCCGCTGCAGCAGAAACACCATAGCGCTCTTCAATCTTTTTTACGAATTCAGCCAGGTCCAGCACCTTCATGTTGTCTATAAAAGTAAGTACATCATCCGTTGTTAAATTTGCCGACATTTTATCTCCTTTGTTTATTGTGTCTTTTCCTTAGACTGTTTTACTGCATTAATAACATACACAAACTGTCTTAATACCCCATGTAATGTGGATGCGAATCCGAACATGGGGGCCTTCATGCTGCCAAGCGCTTTTGCAAGCAGGACTTCCCTCGAAGGAAGATTTGCAACATCCCTGATCATGGCCGGATTCAGTACAGAGCCTTCAAGCACGCCAGCCTTTATCTTGAAAGGCTCAAGCTTGCCTGCATAATCAAGCACTGCCTTCATGGGTGCAATGATATCACCATAACTTACGACCAAACCCGTAGTGCCTGTAAAATAGTCATGAAGGTTTTTTACATCAGTGCCTTCGGCTGCACGAAGAGCAAGGGTGTTTTTTACCACCTTGTATTCAGCGCTGCAGCCCCTGAGGCGGGTTCTGATATCAGACATGTCCTTAACAGTCAGGCCTTTATAATCAGTAACTATTACCGACGTTGCACGGCCGAACTTGTCGTTGAGATCTTTGATTAACTTTGCCTTTTCTATTTTTCCGGATTGTACCGCCAAGATTTATCCCTCCTTTCTCTGTAGAATAACATCTGCCGAGAAAGGATAATTGAACTCCTGTTACTCTCGTCTCGGCAGGCCGGACCAAAATGGTCCGATTAAGTCAGAAGACACCTACTGTCTCAGACAATTAAGGGAAAAAGGCTGAAGGCTGAAGGATTATATTTATTACCTTCAGTCTTCAGCCTATACACCTTCAGTCTTCATTTCATTCAAACAGATTCCCTACTGCCACAGGATCTACTTTAATACCAGGCCCCATTGTAGAAGATACTGTTATGCTCTTTAAATAACGCCCCTTACTTGTGGCAGGTTTGCTCTTAACAATAGATTCCATAACAGACATTGCATTTTCGAAGAGTTTTCTGCTGTCAAATGAGACCTTACCGACAGGGACATGAACTATTGCAGTCTTATCAACTCTGTATTCGACCTTGCCAAGCTTTATATCCCGGATAGCCTTTCCTACCTCGAAGGTGACTGTGCCAAGTTTGGGATTTGGCATCAGACCTCTTGGCCCCAATATCTTGCCAAGTTTACCTACAAGCGCCATAATATCCGGAGTGGCAACCGCAAAATCAAAATCAAGCCATCCACTGTTTATCTTTTCAGCAAGGTCCTCAGCGCCAACAAAGTCAGCGCCGGCATCCCTCGCCTCTCTCTCTTTCTCACCCTTTGCAAATACAACGACCTTTACACTCTTGCCAATGCCATGCGGAAGTACAACGGCCCCTCTTACCATCTGATCAGAATGCCTCGGGTCTACTCCGAGACGGACTGCCAGATCAACGGACTCATCAAACCTGGTCCATGCAACCTCCTTAGCCGTCTTGATTGCCTCCTCAAGTGTATGTAATTTGCTTCTGTCAACCTTTTCCAGACTTCCTGAATATTTCTTCCCCATTTTCTGACTCCCTCTGTATAAACCTGTTACATGCCCGTATACTGCCGGCAACCTGCTTTCTTATTTAGCTGATTTCAATCCCCATGCTTCTTGCTGTTCCAGCTATGATATTGTATGCAGCATCTATGTCATGACAGTTCAAATCAGACATTTTGGTCCTGGCTATCTCACGAACCTGTGCGGATGTAAGTCTCCCGACCTTATCCTTATTGGGTGTGCCAGATCCCTTCACAATACCGGCAGCTTTTTTTAAGAGTTCAGATGCCGGAGGGGTCTTCAGTATAAAATCAAATGACCTGTCTGAATAAACATTGATAAGGACAGGGATAATAGTACCCTCCTGCCCCTGTGTCTTTGCATTAAATGCCTTACAGAACTCCATGATGTTTACGCCATGCTGTCCAAGCGCCGGCCCTACCGGCGGCGCCGGATTGGCTTTGCCTGCAGGCAGCTGTAGTTTAATATTTCTTATAATTTCCTTTGCCATAACCAATGCTCTCCCTTCAAACTATATTCAGGGGTCAATAGACCCGATTATTACAATTTCTCCACCTGCAGAAAATCGAGTTCCACCGGCGTTGCCCTGCCAAATATACTAACCAGCACCTTTACCTTGCCATGATCAGAATCAACCTCGTCAACCGTGCCATTAAATCCAAGAAACGGCTCTACAATGATCCTGACAGCATCCCCTCTGCTGAACTGAACCCTGCTCCTCGGCGTTGATACACTTGCATCCATCTGCTGTATTATAGACTCAACCTCTTTGTCAGATAATGGAGACGGCGCGCCGCCTCCTCCAACAAACCCCGTTACCTTGGGTACATTTGTAACCAGGTTCCATGTCTCATCCGACATCTCCATCTCAATCAGGATATATCCCGGAAACACCTTCTTAGTTGCAACCCTCTTCCTTCCTTCCTTCAACTCAACTACATTCTCAGTTGGAATCAGAATCTGCCCGAACTTTTCTCTTAACCCAAGTGTGTCAACCCTTTCCTGAATGCCGGCCCTGACCTTGTTTTCAAATCCTGAATAGGTATGCAATACGTACCACTGTTTTGTCATCACGTCCTCGCACTCTCCCCTGTTATGGCAGAATCTTTGCCACTATCTCTGACAAGGCCACATCTATTACCCATAAATATATGGTAGCCAATGATACAAGCACGAGAACTACCGCAGTTGTACCAAGTGTCTCATCCTTAGATGGGAATGTCACCTTTTTAACTTCAGACTTTACTTCCTGCAGGAATATTTTTATATTTTCAATTGTCTTCGCAAACATTATCTGTATCCGCCTAACTGGCAGGCCAGGAGGGATTCGAACCCCCATCACCCGGTTTTGGAGACCGGTGCTCTAGCCGTTGGAGCTACTGGCCTGTACCCAAAGTTCTCCCCATTAAACCAGACAAGGGGAGGCGTTTCCGCATTATTTTACTTCCTTGTGGCCTGTATGTTTCCTGCAACAGGGACAATACTTTTTAAGTTCCAATTTCTCCTGCGTATTCCGCTTATTCTTCATTGTAGAATAATTGCGGTTCTTACAATCTGTGCATGCCAATGTAATCGTTTCTCTCATAGCTATGTTCCCTTGTTAAAGCAAAGTTAATAATAACAGGCTGAAGGTGAGGAAGGCTGAAGACTGAAGGGTAATGTACCTTCTTCCTTCAGTCTTCTACCTTCCTCACCTTCAGCCTTCTTCTACTCAATTACCTTTGTTATAACCCCTGCGCCCACTGTCTTGCCGCCCTCACGCACTGCAAACCTCAACCCCTCGGACATCGCTATTGGCGTTATCAAATCACCTTCCACCGTTATATTGTCCC
>JADZCV010000035.1 GCA_020851375.1 Nitrospirota bacterium
ATCTCTTTAACAACCTGCCTGTGGCTCAAAGTGATAAAGATTACAAAGCGCTGTTGCCGCAGTATGCGGATCGTGACATCATCACTAACATGAAATTCTGAGGGGTGCGGTTAACTAACCGCTTACCATTGAAAAGTACTCCTTCCAATATGGACATAGAAAGATATATCATACTTCTATAAGCTCTTATGAGTACCAGATTATCGATCTCAGTAAGAATTGTCCTTATTATCTGTGATAGTTCAGGGTCGGACAGGAAATTGAGTTCTTTACTTGTAACCTCTAATTTGATTTCAACTGCATACATATTCTTCATCCATTTAACGGAAAAGTTGCAGCCGCGCCGGACCCGTGGCCGGCGTCGGATGCAACGCCTAGTTAGATGTTTTACGGCATTTCAATACCACCATGCGGAGGGCGGCAACGAATCACACGCCTCAGCGCTTTTTGCCAACCGGCCAAGAAACCGTTTTCCCGCAGGGATAGTAATGTATACTCAGAACACGATGGCTCAAATCGACATGACTTTCTGATCCTTTCC
Organism: Nitrospirota bacterium; assembly: GCA_020851375.1. Lineage (NCBI taxonomy): Bacteria > Pseudomonadati > Nitrospirota > Nitrospirota bacterium. The sequence continues at coordinate 542 of JADZCV010000035.1, forward strand.
GAAGCTAATCGGCGGTATAACAAGATCATTTTTTCACTTAAGATGATCAATACATTATGCCTGTTTTCTAAAGGTGATAACATAGTAAAGTCCTTCTGCTGCTTTTTTGCCTAATAATCCAGCGAGGCACCCCGGCTGCAACTGAACCCCGATAGAATCAACTCGGTAAAAATCCCATCCTTGATCTGCCATCTGATTGACAACAGATTCCATGTAAGTGGCGGCCTCAGTACCTTTGTGTTCTTTCTCTTTTACCGAAATCATGGGTGGGACCTGAACCATTTTATATTTATATGACACAGTTTTCCTCCTTGTTCTTTAAGGCATCCAACTATATATATATGTACCCGTATAAGACCCTAAAAATCGTACGTTCCGTATAAGACGCTTGCACAAAAGGCCTCATTTCAATTATTATCCATGCTATATCAGCCTGTTGCACAGCTCTACGGTGTTTTTATCACGGTGTCTTATATGAATCGGCATAACATTCTCCATAGCTACATCAACGTACGTCAACGGGACTGCGAACACCCGCAGGTCCGCGGTTAAGTACCTATGTGTAAATAATGGTCGTCTTGACGTCGTTATGGCCAAGGAGTGCTTGAACCATTGCCCAAACATCATGTATAACTGCCTTCTATATATCACAGACAAAATCTACATTGACAGTAAAATCTCAGCCTGCTATTCTGTCATAGAAAAAACAAATTCCTATAAACTCTATGCTGATTCAACAGCTTTCGCAACAACGGGCCGATGCCTTAATGAAATCCCTCAACGGCATCTACTTCAAAAACTGGTATAGTGCCTTTCACGAAGAACGGAGCCTGCCTAAGACAGGATCTGTAGCACTTCCAGAGGACAAGCGGACCTATTTTTTAATCGAATCTTACCTGGTTGGAATCAACGATGGCAATGCCATGGCCTTATCATTGTCATCCTTCGCTAGAGCCCTATCTATACACCCAGCAGGCTCTTGCGCCATGTGCCTGAAGGATCTTTTTGAGAAGCGACTCTTCCTAATATGTCGGCAACAGGGTAAAACACAAATCGTTGCGAAGTTGGAACCGGATGGGGTACGGGTCTTTAATGAGCTACAATCCCTCATTCCTGGCATACAATTGACGTCTGGGTTTTACTGGAATGCGCTTGTGCCTGTTCCATTTCTTTGAAGTTGCAGAGACTCTTTCATTGATGTATCGGCAAACTCGTGGCGGCCCAACGCCTAGTTGGACAGCTCCATTGTCATTCAGTCCTCAAATACCAGTTGATCTCGTCGTGCAGATCGAAATATTTCCCCAACTGGAACAGGATAGATCTGGCCTCCTCAAGGGCATAGTCTACCTCTTGTAGCGTCGGACGATAGGCCCGTTTGTGCACAACCTGGTTCCTCAAGCTGTTGATCTTAGTGGCCTTGATGGCCTTCAAAAGCGGCACGAGCGTCGGGGCGCTCAAGCCCTCAATGTCCGCGTCCTTCGGATCGACTTGGTGGCACGGCAGGCCAGCCACCACTGCGGACGCGGCCCTGACACTCTTAGGAGACTGGTACTTCACGACCTGCTGGAGGAACAGCGCTCTTATCTGTGCAAACGAATAGCCCTTGATCTTGTCGTGCAGATTCGTGGCGACGAGATTCAAGTCATCCAGGTCACGCATAGAGTCGGCTCCGAATGGCTTGTAGACCAACTCGACCCTCAAGAACAGGCTGAAGAAGACCTCGTAGGCCTGTGCAAGGCTGAGGATACAATTCATGTAGTGCTTTCCATAGCGCAACTCGTAGCACTCAAAGATGAGCATCTCATATGCAGCATTGACGGAGTCCCCCACAATGCGAAACAGTTTCTCACAGGCGCTATTCAAACATAACATATCGCGGCCAGCGATCGGCTCGAACGTCTTCAGGTCTGAAGCCCGATTAAAAACACTTTCCTTCCCGCACGTGGGGCATTGGGCTACGAAGTTCTCATAGGTGGACCGGCTGTTCTCAGCCACGGGGATGTTGCTCATGTCACCTCAGTCTGTCCAACGCTGAGCTGACCGGTCGTTCTGTCATGGACATCCACTTACTCTTCAATAGATTAGCAATGTCATCAGCACAGGATATATGGGAATAAAAAATAAAACAAAAAAAGTGGAGAATAAATAATAAGTATTTTTTCATCTTTTCTCCAACCGGATGTAATCCACTTCCATGTGCTGGCGATGTTCAATCGAAGATGGGGCACACAGGTTTAGCATCTGTTGAATAATATTGATGCCATCAAGATATACAGGCTCTGTAATCCCACCCCACGCAACAAGCAGATCATACACATTTATGGAATAATCCTGTGCCACCGGAACAAGAATGGTGGGCCACATATAACTCTCATGTCCTGAAACAGTAAAAACGAGCTTGCGAGTGCCCCCGTCTCCCAATCTGAATTCAAATGATAATCCCTGATAGTCTCCGGTGGGCCACTCAGTCATGCCGCACGACTGGGCAGGAATGGGCTCATTTATAGTCATGTCATCTATCTTGAGACTCAACCATGTATCGGAGTTCACCTGCATCGGAAACCTGTCAGTAAAGTCGTAGGGGATGGCATATCCTCCATGATAGTAGGTTCCATTGCTCACCTCATCTGCCACGCCGATGTAGGTCTCATTGGCACGGCCCCATTCCTCTCCCGCATAGCGAATATTCTCCTTAACAAGCTTCCCACTTAACATATTATTTATAGTCATCCCGTTATTCGGGTTCTGGCCTGCAAGATCAGTTTCGCTGTACACCCAGTTGTGATTTTCATAAAGTCCTGCATCCCATTCCTCCCTCCATCCAGCACCATGGATGTATCCTGCCACAGCCTCTTGCTCCATCCCAATCCGGCCGCGAAAGACAATCACATACCGGTCTTCTTCGATATTATTGTTCGGAACAGAAAAACTAAGGACTGCGCTTAAACCTTGAGGTGAGAGGAGCAGACTCGATGAACCCAAGAGATACCGGTTTCCATCCGTAGCATCATAGTAGAGGTAAAAAGTCCCTTCCATCTCCTCGTCAGACAGGTTGTAAATCCTGATCCCTTTCGTTCCATCCCCCCGGTCCCCCTCGTCTATCACAAAATCGAGTTTGCCCCGGAAGAAATAGTCGATCAGGGCCGCAGAGTAACCCACGGCACGGGGGAGGAGTTCCGTTGCATAGGTACTATGAACATTCTCATCCAGCCACAACTTTAAAGTCGGAATATTTCCCTCTGTTATCAGATATTCTTCATTTAAGAAACTGGGGGTTGCAAAATGGTCTGCTAACCTTGCAGCAGAAGGCGGAGGACAATCTCCCTTGCTATTCCTGCTTATGTATTTCCTTACATCTGTGGAACCTGGAGCATAGTCCAGACATATCCTGGCATTTGTACTGTTGACTTGTGGATAAGGAAAGGTATGTTCTGGAGTTGGACTATTGCCTGGAATGGTCGAATCACTGAAATAATTGACATTGGTAAATTCCGTAATGCCCACAGTTAGATCATTAAACTGTGGTGGATTCGTCTCGACGTACTGATTCGTATCCCAGAAGTCGGTAAGTCTTGCATTGACAAAAATGGGTTTAATCGGCTCTGCACTCGCAACAAGGCCAGGGTGGTTCTTGACATAGTGTTCGAATTGGCTTCCGAACCACCTCCATGGAGGAGACAATTCAACACCAGTATAGGTAAGGTGTGATGTGAAATCATTCCTCACATGGGCAGGCTGTGCCCCGTCCTCTATCAGATGCAACACCTGTCCCAGGGACTGGAAGGTCTTGGTAAAATAGCTCTCCCGCTCTTCGACAGTGGGACTGTTCAAGGCTAATTCGTAGTAGTCTCGGGCCTTGTCCCATCCCCATTGCTGCTTGTCTATTATGACCTTGGGGCCATCCGGGGAAGGACTCAGGTACCCTGTTCCCCAAGTGACAAGGGAACTTCTCTCAGAGTAGGGCCAACCCCATAGATTACACCATACCCTGATCATAGACCCCAAAGTCGTTGTGTCATCGCTCATGAAGGACTGATCCCAGGAAAGCAAAGGATTATGGAAATGGTTGGAAGCACGGCAGAGGGGTGAGTCTTCATCAATGGATCCCTTCCGTAACCAGTATAAAATAGTCTTTTCACTGCTTAAAGGAAATTTTGTCTTTAATCCAACTTTTAAATCCAAGTTTTGAATAAGATAATTTTCCAATTTTGAATTGTTAACTGCTTTTTCTGTAATGTCTGGATGTGTAATTTCATCATCAAAGGCAAATGCATTATTACAAAGGAATATTGTTATAAAAATACCAATGCAAATATTTTTCTTAAGCATTTGTAAATCCCCTTTTATTATTTCAGTTTTTGCCTTTCTTCAAAGGCTTTATTTTCTTCTGACTCTATAGCCTTTACAATTAACTTTTTCTCTCCAAGACCTAAATGTATAGCACTATGAATGAATGATACATGCTCAGAATATTTATATTCTGGTTTGAAACGATCCATCTTGATTATATAATTCTTCTCCCATTTAAAATCTTTTCTTTTTTCATACTTAGGGAAAATAAACTTATTATTCCATGCCACATATCCTTTTTTATAAACAGTTAGATCAGGAGGATTTACAAGTGGATTGAATGTGCCGGAAATCATAACCTTACCTTCCTTATCCGTAACCGCTTCAATAACCTTATATGATTCTGTATACGTCAATCCAAATCCCTTTGTCTTTGTCCACTCCACCAGTACTACAGCCCCTTCTACGGGTTCCCCTGTCTCAGCATCAAGCACCTTTCCAGTGATAGTGGCATAACAGCCGGAAGTTATGACGAATACGGCTATTAACAGGAATATGTATTTAATCTTCATATTGCTCATCTCTCCAGCTGTGTTTGAACTATGTTCGATAATTGGAGAAATATATTAGAATCATTATTTTCTATATTGTTGCGAATATTCGTATGCTTTTCTATAATATTTATTAACCTTCTCAGAATCCTATGATCTTCCATATCCCCTTCTCATCCTGCACAAAGGTAACTGGATATGAATATGGAATTCCATTCTCTACTCTGATGACCCCGCATTCTGCAACAGTGCCATATAGTGTGTTGATCTTGAATTCACTTATGCTTGAGAATATCGCATTGAGATTGCTGCCGAGGTCCGTAAAGGCCTGCCTGTATCTATCCCTGCTTCCTGCCACAAAATAAGTAAGGGCGGTCTCCATATCTCCACTCATTAAAGTCCCCTTTATCCCATCCCACTTGGCCCGAAGCAATGTACCCATCTCTGTGACAGAGAGGACAGTAATAGCTGTAGTTGCCTCATAGATACTACCGAGGGTGTCAGTAGCTATGACCTTCGGGAAGTACATGCCTGGAGTGGAATAGATGTTTGTTATGATGGACAGCGTTGCCCCACTTGTGTCAATTGTCCCGTTCCCATCGATGTCCCACTGATAATTGGCTACAGGATTTGTTATGAATGCCTCTACCTCCAAGGTCACTTCAAGCGGCTGGATCCCGCTATGTGGTATGGCAGTTAAGAAGACCGAGGAGACTTCCGGCGCAAAAGTCACAGAGATTAGGGCGCTGACCTCAAGTCCCGCTCCGTCTGTCGCCGTGGCCGTGATGGTGTTCAACCCATCCTGGAGATATGTCTCTGCTGCAAATTCATTCCCATAGACAATGGCTATCACGCCATTTACCGCCACACCTGCCTCAGGGAGATTGTTGATCACCCTCCCTTTAACCAGCAGGGGGGATCGATTCACCGTAGCTCCCTCTGCTGGAGAGGTGATCTGCAACTGGATCTGCCGGAGGATATCTACATCGATACTTTCCTCTGCCTGATTGCCTGCCCCGTCTACAGCACGCGCTGTCAGGGTATGCGCGCCAGCGGCAAAGGTGATTGTATCAACTTCAAAAGTGTAGGGGAAGGAAGAAGTAGTTGTATATAACTCACCGTCCACTAAAAGGCTCACACTGGAGATGCCGGATTGTATATCTGCAGCTTCTACATTCACAGGGATAACCCCGCTGACCTGAGCCCCTGATGCAGGGGATGTAATGGATACCAAAGGTTGGAGCAAGTCTAAAAAGACATTTCTTGTGGCGCTGTCAATGTTGCCTGCCCGATCCCTTGCCTCAAAGAAAAGGACATTCTGGCCGGAACTCAAGGTGGCCGTCCCGCTGAAGCCCGTACCAGCCACTGTGAGCGCCTGGGGTGGGCCACTGTTGGCTGAAACAGTAACAGTACCTATGTTCTGATCGGTAACCGTACCGGACACACCTATGTTTACCATATTGACAACCGCTCCATCTACTGGGCTTGAAACATTGATCACTGGCAGAATCGTATCCAGGATAATCCGGTGGGAAACATATGTGGAATTGTTTGCCGGGTCCCTGGCAGTAATCTGAATATTGTTTATCCCTTCCCTTAAGGAGACATTTACCTCAAAGGCCCCATTGATAACGGGAATTACGGCGCCGGTCCAGCCGAGCCGCAGTGTGGCCTCAGGATCATCCACAGTGCCACGAATCGTCACAGTGGAAGTGTTAAGGACGGCCCCATAGGAAGGGGCTGTGATCATGATAACCGGTTTTATTGTATCCCTGATAAAGTCGACTGTGGCGCTCCTCTGATGCCCATTTGCATCTGCCGCCACAGCCGTGAAGGGGTGAATCCCATCTACCGGCGGAAGACTGACAATGGCCCAGAAGAAGTCCTCCTCCCACATCCCGTAGAATACTCCCCCTGTGTCATAGACAAGCTCTCCAGGAGGAAGGGGTACTCCATTAAGACTTAATGATATTGCACTCTCATCTACAATGCCTGTTACAAATCCATACCACTTCCCATAAGCCTGATCACTGCAATCCTCACCCGGAGGATGAGGAATCAGTTCCACAAATGGCTCTGCACAAAGTGTAATATCAGGCCCTGAAGGGATAGTCTGGAGATAGACCGTTATCACATTTTGGAATTGGTTCTCACAGGGGTCAGTGGCTGTCGCCGTCACTGTATTCTCACCCTCCTGAAGGGTAAGACCCTCCACTGTGAATGTACCATCGGCTGTGACAGTGGCAGCAATCCCGTTGACTGTCACAGAGGCAGAGGGGTCATCCACTGTCCCGGTGACAGTAACAGGGCTCGTAGAGAAGGTGGTCCCATGCGTGGGACTTGCAATAACCAATAGAGGCGGGGTGTTATCAAAACCCGTCATTTCAAGGGATAAACGATCTCCCGGTGATCCGTTAATTTCAACTCCTATAGTGTTGGCAGCTTGTGGTGAGACAGTACTTGAAAGTCCGCTGACCTGCTCATTAAACTGGCTTGAGACAAAGACTGCCTGACTGTTTAAGCTGACACTTGCAGAATCAACCCTGTTAGCCCCGCTTGTATCACCGTTGGTAACGTTTAATGTGAACGGGCCGGTAAGCCGGGGGTTCAGAGGAAAGGTGACATTTTCCAAAATCGGCTTCCCTGTTGCCCTGATAAAGGTGTGAGGGCCAAAGGCCCTGCAGATATTTCCGCTCTGACGGTAAATCTCAATAGTTATAGATGAGCCGGGCACACTGCGTAATCTTACATCCAGTAGATTTTCACCTTGAAGCAGGACTATCTGGCGATTTAATCCTGAGGCCTTCTGATTTAATTCCGAAGGCCTTAAAATATCCTGGTCATTTAGCCTGATTACAGCACTTGATACACGGTGTGTTCCATCAGCAGTCCCATTTATTATGCGCAAAAAGAAAGTACCGGTGGCATCAGAAACTGTAAATGGGATGCTGTCCGTTTGCGGTATACCCTTCTCCCGTATCACTGTAAGCGGTCCGAGGACAAGCTCACCGCTTACTGCAGAATCCGGTAATTCAAGATCTGTTTGTATAGTATCCCCGGAGGGCCTCAGGATTAATTGTTCAGGAGTATATTCGGCAATCAACAGAGGTTCATTTGCAGGATCCTCCTGATAGTAAACGGTAAGAGTCCTGTAATAGGCATTTGCAGGAACCGGCTCTTCTGAAAAATCAAAACTGATTAAGGCAGGAGATGTTGGATCAAGTCCCTGGATGGATACCGGGTGAGAAACAGAAAAGAAAAAGTTTCTGCCACCCTCTGCCGGAGTGAGTTTATATCTGGCGAGCGCCCAGATCTCTCCAGCTCCAATAGATACCTGATCAGGCGCTTTAACCTTTGCCTGAATCTGTGTGATGGCACCATCCGGTGTTGGAAGGAGAATGGCATAATGGTCAGTTTCATCGAATGGATCGGATGATACCACCAGGGCATGGGCCGGAGTTATAATTGTAAAGAAAGATAATAGAAGTACCAGAATAATAATAGATTTTCTTATCATGGTTTTCTCCGTAAATTAAGATTAAAATTATGTAATGGGAAGAACTTATTTTAACCCTCCGGGTAAGGTTTATGGAAAGACTTAATATTAAGATATTAGCAAATCAGGCCAAAGTATAACTTAATAATTAATATTGTCAAGACAATTATTGGCCATGTGAAATGAAGTAATGCGCTGGGGGAGATCATATCCGGCCAAATTCACCATAGTTACGGCGTCCCATTAATCAGTCTCACTACAGCGGTCTGTTCATAGAAGTCTATAATATTCAAACCGCAGAAATCCTGCTGTATCCTGAAACAATTTTCAATGGCAAGGTTTATGGCATGACAGATTATAATTCTGCTCACACCTGCATGGGTGAATAGAATTATTTCCTCGCCCGCATGCCTCCTTATTATAACCTTTAACTCCTTAATCACTCTCCTTTGTATATCAAGAAGTGTCTCTCCGCCAGGCGGGCTTGTACATACAGGGTCTGCAATCCATTTATCCCATACATCCGGATATTTTGACTGGACCTCCTCAGGAGTCAGGCCTTCCCAGCATCCAAAGTTCATCTCCCTTAAGGACTTTACCGGCATTACCTTTAATCCGTGAGGCGCCGCAATAATTTCCGCCCCGTCACGGCAGCGTTTCAGGTCACTTGAGTAGATTGCACTTATGGATTTATCCCTGAACGACTCTGCTACAGCAATAGTCTGTGTCAGCCCTTCAGGAGATAAATCAATATCTGTGTGACCGTTATAAACACCCGTGTGTGAGTTTACAAGGTGTCCATGACGGATTAAATATATCCGCGTGTAATCTTTCATTTGAATTGTGAGATGATCAGAATGACCAGAAGTACCATCACCTCATTCACCTCATTGACTGCCCCTAAGACATCACCTGTAACACCACCCAGCCTTTTCTTAAAGTAAATAACCCCGATGAGGGTAGTCCCGCCTATGAATGAAATGACAAGACCGCCTCTCCATCCCATCATCAGTCCGGCAGCTACAGATGCGAATATGGTAGCCGTCAGCAGGTTCAACGGTGAAACAGTATCAACAAAATCTTTGCCGGTACCTCCGCTCATTCGTGCATAGACAGATAAAAAAGCCGTCAGTACCATAGACCATCTTGACAAAAGCGGCATTAAAAAGAGGGCAGCATACTTTGAAATCTGAGGAAGCGACTGAGGATAAGATAGCAGCGCTGTATATTTAAGCCCGATAATAACAATGAGACTTACCGCGCCGATTGCCCCCACCCTGCTATCCTTCATGATCGAGAGTGCATCTTCCCCCGTCTTTCCACCATACAAACCATCAACTGTATCTGCAAGTCCGTCTAAGTGAATCCCGCCGGTAATCAGTGCAAGAACCGCAATCAGTATGAAATCCACAACAACCACTGGCAGTATGGATGACAGCACGACATCTGCAGATACCAGTACCCCCCCGATAACGGCTCCGGCAATCGGGAAGAAGGCCATTGCATTTCCCATATCCGCTGGTCTTAATTCCCCCTTTACGGGAATAGGAAGAACTGTCAGGAATCCCAAAGAAATGGACAACGGTCTTATCATCAAATTACATAGGAATTTGGATTTCTGAGGATATAGTAGCTGGATAAGATTTTGCTGTCAATGGAGATTTCGCTTGTGGTGTGTGAAGGGGGATATGCAACATATTGAGACAGGAAGCATAGGAAAGATG
>JADZCV010000036.1 GCA_020851375.1 Nitrospirota bacterium
GATACTTCTCACCATACTGCTCTTCTTTATTGTTCTCCGACATGATTGATCCCCCCTTTGTTATCTCCAGGATCATCATGTCATATCAGGTAAATCAGGGGAAGATGGGGTTAATTAAACGCTTACGCTATTTCAAGGTAGAGGGTGACAACGGCTCTCTATACATCATAAGGCATGACATGACATCGCTTGAGTGGGAATTGACACTGTTTGAAGAGAAGGGATGAATTGCGTAATCAGTTCTGCATTACTCTACATTTCGGGTACGTAGAACAACCCCAAAATTGTTGACCAGCCCTTTCACCTGATTTAACCATACGTTGAACCAATGGGCTGCCGCACTTTGGACAGGGCCGATCTGCATTTGGATTTGATCGCTTCTTTAGATTCTCAACATGTTTTCTGTGAGTTGCGAACGTTGGCGCAAGACGTACAGACTCTATTCGGTGTAGAAGGTCGCCAACCTGGTTTTCTGTAAATACCTGCTCACGAAATGACTTTATGTATGTGATAAATCCAGTGCCATGAGTGACGTTTGGCGGCATATCTGTCTTGAATGTGCTGCCGCCAACGAATGTGACAACAGAGCGAAGCGAATCTATCGGAATATTAAGCGCAGCCTCGAGCGCCTTGACATGCTTGAAATTCTGCCGCAATGGATTTTGAAAAGTAACGGACTTCTTATATATCTTTTGCGTCCAGTGCGCTTGATCCTCCCCTCCGAAGATCCACCCTTGCATATTCTTTGTTTCAAGCACGAAAATACCAAAACGGGAAACAAATAAGTGATCTATCTGCGTCGTGCCGTCAGGTGTGGTCAAGGTAACGTTGTCAACCCGGTGGTATGTGCCTTTGTCCAGCATAAACCGTGAAAGAACCCGGACTGTCAACTCGCCAAGGTAGCCCTTGCCCCAGGGTGATTTTAATATCGTGATGACGATTACTATCGGGATTAACCACCAGAAGTCTTTTAGGAAATGATTTATGACTATGAATAAATCCATGGTCTTTTTTTCGTCACCTGATCAATTACACTTAAATGCTATGTTTGCATCCAGCTTTTCGCCTGCTAATTCTGATATTAATCTCAGCTTCTAATCTCTCAATTGATCTTGGCATGAAGACGAGTCCTGTCTGTATCGTATGATACCCTTACCTCGATGTTTGGCATTTTGGCAAGCCATTCAACCGCAGTGGAATCAGATGCACCCATATACGATGTAGTGATAACCCTTACAGGGATATTTCGGGTAAGAAGATCCTCAAAGGCCGGTATTAGAAGACGCAAGCCAGACCACTTGATGAAAGAGATTAAGATGTCTACTGCATCAGCAGATTTCATCTCTGCCTGCAGCTCCTGAATAAGCTGCGGCTCGTGGGGGGAACCGGTAAACAAACTGCTCTCGACTATTGGTGTTGCAGGGCGAGGCAGCCCTTGCTGAGCGTAGTGTATCGGGGTTATTTCTGACAGGACAGACTTTTCTGCAAACACAAGTCTGTGTTTCCCGAGATGGGCATTTTCATTGGTGCCCGCAAGAATATCAATCAGACGATTGCAGAGGTTAAGCCGTTCAAGAGGATCAGTCTCCTGTAATAAAGACTTCTCAATAACTGAAGCTAAAAAGGCAGCATAGCGGCAGGGCTGCTCCTCAGGGTCAATCTTGGATAAGACAGACCGCAGCTCTGGATGGTGTAAGAGCGCATCACGCAGCCCTTCATCGAGCAAGGCTTCATAAATGCCGTAAGGGAGAGCATGACCACTATCATTATATCTTAAATTACTCAGGTACTACCTCCCAAGACAATGGCCTACGGCATCTAATCCATTTTAGCCTCTTTTGTAGGGGCATCAACTGCTCAAGTCTGTATCTTATCAAAGAAAGGTTCTCTTCTTTCATCCTCAGTCGCTTCGATCTTTAGCAGGACGTGACTTACCGTATCGAATATGCAGAAGTTTTCCGGCTCTGACACCCATTTATTGGGTAACTCAAACTGAACATCAACGTCTGGCTTTTAAACCATCTACTTTCATTCCTTTCTCCCTTCGCTTAGCTCTGTCTCAATTTCCTCAATACTTGGAAGACTGGATTTCAATTCTTTCGGCAGTGAGCGGGTCAGCTTTGTTTCCCAATGCGCCACTCCTATGGGTTTACGCAAATCGCGTAGTGCATATTCTACAACAAGCTTATTCTTTGAACGACAGAGGAGAAGTCCGATAGTGGGCTTATCGTCAGGATGGCGCAAGAGATCATCCACAGCAGACAGGTACATGTTCAACTTACCAATAAATGCAGGTTCAAAGGCAACAGCCTTGAGTTCGACCACGACGTAGCAGCGCAATCTGAGATGGTAGAAGAGCAAATCTACATAGAAATCGTTGTCTCCGACTTCCAGATGTATCTGCCGGCCCACAAAGGCGAAGCCTGCACCCAGTTCAAGCAGAAATTTCTGGATGTGATCCACCAGTGCCTGTTCAACCTCTCGCTCGCGACGTGCGCTCGCAGTACCCAGGAAGTCAAAAACATAAGGGTCTTTGAAGATCTGCGCTGCCATATCTGAATCTGCCGGCGGCAGTGTCTTTTGAAAATTACTGACCACTTTACCATGCCGTTCATGAGCCCGGCCATCAATTTGCAGCGTAAGAATGTTGCGGCTCCAGCCACATTCTATAGCCTCGCGAATGTACCACCCGCGGACATCAGGGGACTTAACGCGCTGCAGAAGAACTATGATATGTCCCCACGGCAATTGTGAAACAAGCTGTTTCACTTTTTTGACGTCAGGCCAGGACTCGGCAAAGGAGCGCATGAATAAAAGATTACGTGGAGAGAATCCCTTCATCTCCGGAAAGGTTTCGCAAAGGTCATAAGAGAGTCGGTCAACAACTTTTGCACCCCATCCCTCCTGACTCTGCCGCCGAAGGATAGATTGACCAATTTCCCAATATAGATTAATCATTGCAGCATTGGCAGACATAACCGTCCTTAGACGGGTTTTCTGTATCTTGGTTTTAATTTCCTGAAATAAAGCAACGTAGTTCGCAGACAGGTCTGCCTTGCCTGGAGCAACAGGGAACGCGGCGCCTTCTCTGACTTTCCCCCGGCTTAATCTCTTTTTCCTCACCTCAGCAGAGCCTCCTTGAGAATTTCTTTCAATTTTTATTTTCTCCTTCCCAATGATGGCGCACCGGCTGATACCATACGTATTGTGATATATTATAGCAATAGCCATATTTTTTCCATAACAATCAACCAGTTATCCTGTGTCAATAAAAACCAATAGTTTATCCCTGCGCCAACATGATATACTGCTAAAAAATCGAATCAGGTAATCTTATTCAACCCCATACAATGGTAAATTCTAATTGTGCCGGTAAAGCCGGGGAAAATCAGAACAGACATTATACAATCGTAAAATTAAGACAAGGAACAAGGGAATGGCATGAGTGGCGTCGTCAGGGAATAGGGGCATCCGATGCTCCAACTGTAATGGGGGAGAATCCCTGGAAAAGCCCGGAATATTTACTGAGAGAAAAGCGAGGAGAGATAACATTCGGCTTAAACGCGGCTATGGTTAGAGGTATAGCGCTTGAGCCTATAGCAAGAAAACGCTATGAAGACAAACTTGGTTTCCGTGTCGAACCGGCCTGTCTGCAAAGCATAAAGCATGAATGGCTTCGCGCAAGTGTTGATGGACTGGCAACAGACAAAGGTACCATTGTTGAAATAAAATGTGGGAAAAGCGTTTACCGCCAGGCGTCACAAACCCGGAAGGTACCCTCTTATTATTACGGACAATTGCAACACATGCTTGCCATTACAAATTTTCAATCCATTGATTTCTTCTGTTACTGGCCGGATCACCCCGAAGTTCATCTTAATATAGCACGAGATGATAATTACATTAAACGCCTTCTTGATGCTGAATACAAGTTTTGGCAGAAGATATAACAGGATGTGAAGATAAATTAACAATGAGACGCAAACTTGACGCAATTAAATTTTATTTGCGTCTCAAATTACGTTATCTGCAACTATTCTATTATAATCTCATCTATAACCTTCTCTTGACTCTGATAACATATCTCCTGGACATCCTGAAGCGCCACCCTAATACCTATATCTTTCCTTCAAGATATTGCAGAACAGTAGATTTAACTTTTTTCGCATATTCTATGGCTTCCTGTGCCTTTTCTACTGGTATTTCATAGTACACCTCAGAGGGTATCTTGCCTCAACCGCATAAATTGACAACATCTCAATATCTCCGATCTCTGATTCAAGGGACGGTGAAATATCTTTACATAATAAAACAAGGTCTTCAATGGAATGTGTCCTGGGAAAATCTATTTCATGGAACGTCAGGAAGCCTTTAATATATTTTTCGGCGCATTGCTGAGCATGAAAACATACGGTATCATAAGGCGGATCATTCATGGTCATAGTATGTTCAGCGGTACTGAGGTCATTTTCAGCTTTTTTGAACCATGCGTTCACTGCGCTTATCTTATCGTCTTTCATAAACCACCTTCCCCTTATGGGCAGCCGTATAAATTATAGTTCCTACGATATCCTTAAATCTCTCAAACTCCTGCGGTGTCCTGACAATAACATCTTTTGGCATCCCAAGATATTTCAGTGTCTTCCTTATGGGAAGCACCCGTTCGTAAGGTTTCATGTCCGTATCCATTACCACCATTAAATCAATATCGCTGTTCTCTGTGGGTTTTCCATAGGCATAAGAACCAAAGAGGATAATCTTTTCAGGATTAAAATTATCAATAATTTTTCTGACAGCTTCCTTTAAATAAGCTTCTATATCCATCTATGTTTTCCTCTTCAATCTGGTCATTCCAATTCCATATCTTCCAATAATGCGACGCTAAATTATATTATCACATAACAGTGCGAGAACAAAGATTGAAGTAGTATTCAAGAATCGGGGAAAAACCCAGTGCAAAAACGCTACCCGGTGTAACCTGTCACATTATCTTATCTAAAACCCCTATCTTTTTTTCACAATCTTTTGTATAAAAGGATTTCTTTATCAGATTAAATTGACCGGATATTGAGGAGAGGGAGGATAACCGGGAGCACCC
>JADZCV010000037.1 GCA_020851375.1 Nitrospirota bacterium
GAACCTGTCCCCGCAGGATTTTTCACCCGTCATTCCCACGCAAGTGGGACTCCAGAACCAGGCCATCGGTCTGGATTCCCGCTTGCGCGGGAATGACGTTTTTCATGACCCCTTGTGAGCCCTGAGCTGTGAGCGTGCCGAACAGTCGAAGGGCTCATGACGGTTCACTCGAAAATCCCTGTATACCCGTCATTCCCACGGAACCTGTCCCCGCAGGATTTTTCACCCGTCATTCCCACGCAAGTGGGAATCCAGAACCAGGCCATCGGTCTGGATTCCCGCTTACGCGGGAATGACGTTTTCGTAAACCCTGGTGAGCCTGAGGCTCATGACGGTTCACCTGAAAATCCTGGTTTCTGCCAAGCCGTAGCGCAGAGGGCATCCCCACTTCAACTTTGTTCCTGTTTCTGATATATTGGCTGTACAATTTAAACGGAGGATGAATGAGCACCCTTAACATTACACTTAATATCATAACACTGATTTACGGCGTTGTACTGATATTTGCCGCATTCAAAAGCAACCGGGTAACTGAAATATTCAGACTCGACACCTTTTTTACGCCTCGTCCTACTCAGGCCACCAGAATGATTAATCTGCCGGCAGGCCTTTTCGCCATAGGATATACTATATATACCATGCTGAAGTAAGATGACACCAATCATAGCAGAGACAGGTTATTATCGTCAAAGATAATCTGCTCATCCTGTCATTGTCGAATAAATTCTACGTAATAATCATAAGTTAAATGATTGTCTCTTTTGTGTTTATCCTGTATAAAATATAAAAAGATGAGTAGCTATCTCATTTAGCATTAAAAGGGGGCAACAATGAATGATCTGATTGATTTGACCGCCTCGAGAATAGATACCGTCATCAGAGAACATGGAAGTATGACTCTCACAAGACTGGAATACGCAATTGATGCTTCCTACAATCTGATTTTTCTGGCTGTTGAACGGCTCGTGGCAAAGGGGAAACTTCGTATCGAAAAGAGTGAAAGGGATTATATTGTCTATTTGCCTTCCATGGAAGTTGACGAGCGAAGCGGCATCCCTGTATAGAAGCCACATATAATAAGCGCCATCCTCCGGTGCTTTGTTCCACCATCCCGCCAGGGTATTGAATAACCAGTGGCAGGAGGACGACTCCTGCCACACCTGCCGGCAAATAAATCAGGCAAAAATCACGGGAAAAGGTTTGTTTTTCTACTCAATTGCTTGACAGTAGAAGGGGCATTTCCTTATAATCCACATATGAAATTTCAGGACGTCATTCTATCTCTTCAAAGATATTGGGCAGACAGGGGCTGTGTAATAAGACAGCCTTACGACACAGAGACAGGGGCAGGCACTTTTAATCCCGCCACATTCTTTAGAGTATTGGGGCCTGAGCCCTGGCGTACTGCCTATGTAGAGCCTTCAAGGAGACCTGCAGACGGACGGTACGGTGAAAACCCGAATCGTCTGCAGCATTACTATCAATTCCAGGTAATACTCAAGCCAGTTCCGGATAATATTCAGGAAATATATCTTGATAGTCTTTCATCCCTCGGACTTAAAAAAGAGGAGCATGATATAAGGTTTGTTGAAGACGACTGGGAATCTCCAACGCTCGGAGCCTGGGGGCTTGGATGGGAGGTATGGCTTGACGGGATGGAGATTACACAGTTTACATACTTCCAGGAGGTAGGGGGAATTGAGCTTGAGCCTGTTTCAGTTGAGATAACATACGGCCTTGAACGCATAGCAATGTACCTTCAGGGAGTGGACAATGTGTTTGATCTTGTCTGGACTGACGGCGTGACTTATGGAGATATCCATCACCGTACCGAGGTCGAGTTCTCAAGATATAATTTTGAAGAGGCAAATATTGAAATGCTCTTTTTGTTATTTAGGATGTATGAGAATGAATCATCGTCACTGATTGCAAAGGGGTTGATCCTCCCGGCCTATGATTATTGCCTTAAAACATCCCACGTTTTTAATCTGCTTGATGCAAGAAAGGCGATAAGTGTGGCAGAGAGGACGGGTTATATAGCACGCGTAAGAAATCTGGCAAAGCGGTGTGCAGAGGGATATTCGGGGAGCATTACAGCAATTGGGGACACTTCCCCCGAAGAAGGACCGAGGGGAAGTGTCCCTGTCAAACACGGATGAACCATGCAAAAAGACTTACTTCTTGAGATAGGGACTGAGGAGATACCGGCAAGGTTTATTCCTGATGCTGTATCAGGTATCAAAGACATTGCTGAGAGGCTTCTGAAGGAAAACCGGCTTAGTTTTACTGCGATTACATCCTATGGCAGTCCAAGGCGCCTTGTCTTAATCGTCAGGGGTGTGGATGAGGCGCAGGAGGACATGGTAATGCAGGTTTGTGGTCCGCCTAAGAGCGCTGCCTACGGTAATGACGGGGAGCCTACGAAGGCTGCAACCGGTTTTGCCAGGAGTCAGGGGATAGACGTATCACAGTTAAAGGTGAGGCTGACTGATAAGGGTGAGTACATCTTTGCTGAGAAAAATGAGACAGGAAAACAGTCAAGGGAAATCCTTCCTGTGTTGTTTCATAACCTCCTCTCCTCAATTGCCTTTCCAAAATCAATGCGGTGGAATGAGACAAGGACCCGTTTTGCAAGGCCGCTCAGATGGATACTTTCGATTCATGGCGCTGAGGTTATAGAATTTGAGTTTGCAGGCGTGAAAAGCGGAAAGGTGTCTTACGGCCATCACTTTATGTCTCCAGGCCCGTTTGCTGTCAACAGCCCGGACGAATATGTCCCGGCCCTTAAGGAACGGTTTGTTATTGCAGACCATTCAGAAAGGCGAAAGATTGTCGAGGAGCAGTTAAAGGCAATTTCTCAGGAAAAGGGTGGCATCGTCCGCCCGGATGATGAACTCCTTAAAGAAGTGGCATTCCTTACAGAGTATCCTGTTGCTGTCTGTGGCAGGTTTGACGAAAGATTCCTTGCGCTTCCCAAGGATGTGCTCATTACAGTGCTGAGGGAGCATCAGCGTTCATTCCTGATTGAAAAGGAGCGCGGAGATAGCCTCCCGTATTTTGTATCTGTTAGCAATACAATGCCGGCAGACCTGAGTGTCATCAGGTCAGGCTATGAGAGGGTTGTCAGGGCAAGACTGTCTGATGCAAAATTCTTTTTTGATTCAGACTGCCGGACCACCCTTGAAAGTTGTTCAGGTAAACTCAGACAGGTGGTATTCATGGCAAAACTCGGCACCATGGCGGATAAGATTGCAAGATTAAAGGCATCAGCAGGTCCTTTGTCTGAATTATTGGGGTGGCGGAATATTTCATCTGTTGCAGAGAGGGCGGCATACTTATCCAAGGCAGACCTGATGTCGGACATGGTCGGTGAATTCCCGGAGCTTCAGGGGGTCATGGGGAGGGAGTATGCCTTAAGACAGGGTGAGAAGGGTGAGGTTGCCATGGCGATATTTGAACACTATTTGCCCCGATACGCAGGAGATATGCTGCCTGCGAGTAAGGCAGGCAAAGTCCTCGCAATTGCAGAGAAGATGGACAATATTGCAGGGTGTTTTGGTTCAGGAAATTCTCCTACGGGTTCTAATGATCCGTATGCCCTGAGGCGTCAGGCGCTTGGCATTCTCCATATTCTGATAAAGGGTGAGCACCATGTTGCTTTGAGGAGGGTAGCGGAGATATGCCTTTCTTCCTATAAAGATGTTATTGCAGAAGTAAAACATTCTGACATAATAAGGGATGTAAT
The DNA here is from genome assembly GCA_020851375.1 of Nitrospirota bacterium. Taxonomy (NCBI): domain Bacteria; kingdom Pseudomonadati; phylum Nitrospirota; species Nitrospirota bacterium. Next base: position 3,746 of record JADZCV010000037.1, read on the forward strand.
AGAATTCTTCAGGGAGAGGCTAAGCACGCTTCTTGTTAATGAGGGATACAGGTATGATTGTGTCAGGGCCGTCATTTCAGCGGACCTTGATGATCCATATGATGCGTTTCTGAGGATTACAGCATTGGACCGTTACAGGATGAGACCGGAGTTTGAGGCCCTTACAATTTCATTCAAACGTGTAATGAATATAATACCCCCTGATTTTAACAATGTATTTAGTAATGACCTGTTGAAAGAGGATGAAGAAAAGGATTTGTATCAGACTTTTAAGGACGCTGAAAACAAGGCTATTGTTGCAAAGAGGGACTATAATTACTGGAAGGCCTTTTCCGCCATTGCAGAATTAAAACCAAAGGTGGATCTTTTCTTTGATAAGGTGCTGGTCATGGACAAGGACATTAATATCAGGAACAACAGGTTATCCCTGATGAGTTTGCTTGGGGACCTCTTCCTTAACTTCGCCGATTTCCGGCAAATAGTAGTGGAAGGCAGCGGGGGCAAGTCTTGAAAGGGATTTATGCTTTATAAGTCGCTCATAGAGGCAATTGGCAATACGCCGCTTGTTGAGTTAAGCAGGCTTAATCCTAATAAAAACGTCAGGATCTATGCAAAACTTGAAGGGGCTAACCCAACAGGCAGCGTAAAGGACCGTATTGCAAAATACATGATAGAAAGCGCTGAACAGGAAGGCCGCCTTTCCAAAGACAGTATACTTCTTGAGCCCACAAGCGGCAATACGGGAATATCCCTTGGGATGATTGCAAGGATAAAGGGTTACAGGCTTGTTGCTGTAATGCCTGAGTGCATGAGCATCGAAAGGCGTGAGATACTTAAGGCATATGGTGTTGAAATAGTGCTGTCTCCCGGTGATGAAGGTACCAATGGCGCGATCAGGGTTGCAAAGAAGATGGCAGCTGAAGACAGCAAATATATTATGCTGGATCAATACAGCAATCCCAATAATCCAGGCGCCCATTATTATACAACGGCTGCTGAGATACTGAGAGATGTTCAGGAGCCTATAGATTATTTTGTCGCAGGCCTCGGTACAGGCGGTACCCTGATGGGGGCCGGCAGAAAATTAAAGGAGCATAATCCGGCCACACAGATCATTGCGGTACAGCCATATCCGAAGAGCGGCCTGCAGGGACTCAGAAGCCTGCTGGACGGCTATGTGCCTCCTATACTGGATTTGAGCAAGCTTGATTGCTGTGAGTTTGCCAGGGATGAAGATGCATTTCTGATGGTAAAAAAACTTGCGGATCAGGAGGGGATCTTTGCAGGAATATCATCAGGGGCTATAATGCATCATGTAATTAAAATAGTACGCAAGATGGAGAAGGGTATAATTGTAACCCTCCTTCCTGACGGCGGATGGAAATATGTGAGTGAGCGGTTGTGGACAGAGGATGTCAAAGTTATAAGTGATAAAATTAAAGGGCCGTTATGGTGAAGGGAGGATTTCCAATGGGAAAGAAAAAATTCGTTTACTTCTTTGGTGATGGAAAGTCCGAAGGGCGTGGTGACATGAAAGACCTGCTGGGTGGCAAGGGGGCCGGACTTGCAGAGATGACAAACCTTGGGATAAGGGTGCCTTCCGGTTTTACCATCACGACCGAGGCCTGCATTGAATATTATAAGAATGGAAAGACATATCCTGAAGGTATGTGGGATGAGGCCCTTGAACACTTGCGCAGGATTGAAAAGACCATGGGGCATAAATTCGGTGACAGCACAAATCCTCTCCTTGTCTCCGTCAGGTCAGGCGCTAAGGTCTCCATGCCTGGAATGATGGATACGGTGCTTAATGTAGGTTTAAATGACTCGACGGTACAGGGACTTGCGAGGAAGTCAGACAACGAGAGGTTTGCCTATGATGCCTACAGGCGCTTTATAACTATGTTCGGCAGCGTGGTTATGGGGGTGGAGCGGTCTAAATTCGAGGATATACTGGATGAGAAGAAAGATGCAATCAAGGTAAAGGAAGATACAGGTCTTGATGCTGAGGCGCTGAAGGATGTTGTGGCAAGATATAAGAAACTTGTGAAAAAGGATGCCGGGCGGGATTTTCCTATGGACCCCCTGGAGCAGTTGAGGATGGCGATAAACGCTGTCTTTGATTCATGGTATGCCCAGCGTGCAATTACATACAGAAGGATCCACAATTTGCCGGAAAACATGGGGACAGCGGCAAATATAGTTGCCATGGTGTTCGGAAATATGGGAGAGACGTCAGGAACAGGCGTGGCGTTCACACGCGACCCTAACTCAGGCGAGAAGAGATTCTTTGGCGAATGTCTTATGAATGCGCAGGGTGAGGACGTTGTCGCCGGCATCAGGACGCCTTTTCCAATAGATGAGTTGAAGAGGCTTGCTCCTGCAGCCTATGACGAGTTGATGGATATCTATAAGAAACTCGAGAAGCATTATAAAGAGATGCTTGATATAGAGTTTACCATTCAGGAGGGCACACTCTACATGCTTCAGACAAGGAGCGGCAAAAGGACTGCTGCTGCCGCCATCAGGATTGCAGTAGAAATGGTTGAAGAGGGGCTTATAGATAAAGATACCGCAATTATGAGGATAAACCCTGATCAACTGGATCAGTTACTGCATCCCATGATTGACCCTGATGCAAAACTGGATGTGATTGCAAAGGGACTTCCGGCCTCGCCCGGAGCAGCAGTCGGCCGCGCCGTGTTTACAGCGGAAGATGCAGAGAGGATGGCGCGGGAAGGTGAGCGCTGCGTGCTGGTCAGGATGGAGACCTCGCCGGAGGATATAGGCGGCATGCATGCGGCAGAGGGTATACTTACTTCGCGCGGCGGCATGACTTCACATGCAGCTGTAGTGGCGAGAGGCATGGGCAAGCCGTGCGTCGTAGGGTGCAGTGACATTCAGGTTAAGGAGAAGGACAAGTACTTCAGGGCCAATGACCATATTGTCAGGGAAGGTGACTATATTACGATAAATGGTTCTACAGGAGAGACGATCATAGGGGAAGTTGGCCTAATAAAGCCCAAATTAAGTGATAGTTTTGCGGCCATGATGAAGTGGGTTGATAAGATACGCAAGTTGAAGGTGCGTACAAACGCAGATACTCCTCACGATGCGCAGGTTGCAAGGGATTTCGGTGCTGAGGGGATAGGCCTCTGCAGGACAGAGCATATGTTTTTTGAGCCTGACCGTATAAAGGCTGTCAGGGAGATGATCCTTGCTGATGACACCGACGGGAGAAAAAAGGCCCTGGCAAAGATCCTTCCGATGCAGAAGGGAGACTTCACGGAAATATTCAGGGTGATGAAAGGGCTCCCGGTTACAATAAGATTGCTCGATCCCCCCCTGCATGAGTTTTTGCCTCACACAGAGCAGGAGATTGATGAGCTTTCACGGGATATGGGGGTGCCGCCTGACCGCCTGGCGGCAAAGAATAAGACATTATATGAATTTAATCCAATGCTTGGACACAGGGGATGCAGGCTTGGCATTACCTTCCCTGAGATTTATGAAATGCAGGCCAGGGCGATATTTGAGGCGGCATGTGAACTTGAATGTGAAGGGGTACCGGTCATTCCGGAAGTGATGGTACCTCTTGTCGGTTACCCGAAGGAACTTCAGAGACTGAAAGAGATGATTGATATCGTTGCCGCTGAAGTGATGAAGGGTTACAAAGTCAGGATAAAATATCAGGTAGGGACGATGATAGAACTTCCACGGGCGGCGCTCGTGGCTGATGAGATTGCAGGACATGCGGAGTTCTTTTCGTTTGGAACCAATGACCTTACACAGACGACTCTTGGTTTGAGCAGGGATGATTCCGGTAAGTTCCTCCCTGTATATGTAGAGAAAGGGATATTTGATGCTGACCCCTTTGTTTCGCTCGATCAGGATGGAGTAGGGCAGCTTGTAAAGATAGGGATCGAGAAGGGCCGTTCTGTAAAGTCTAATCTCAAAGTGGGAATTTGCGGTGAGCATGGCGGCGATCCAAGGTCAGTTGAGTTCTGCCACAGGGCTGGCATGGACTATGTAAGTTGTTCTCCTTATCGTGTTCCTATAGCAAGGTTTGCAGCAGCTCAGGCGGTAATAAAAAGCAAGTAGCGCCAGGAAGAAGGACAGGGTGGCAGGGATGGGTTCTCAGGATGAGAAATACATGCGTATGGCTCTGACTCTTGCCAAAAGAGGGCTTGGCATGACAAGTCCCAATCCAATGGTAGGGGCTGTTGTAGTTAACAATGGCAGGGTGGCCGGGAGGGGATATCATAATGGTCCGGGCCAGTTGCATGCCGAGGCAGTTGCTATAAAAGAGAGTGGCAGTGAAGCGCAGGGTTCAACCCTCTATGTAAACCTTGAACCATGCTGTCATACTGATAAAAGAACCCCGCCGTGCACTAAGGAGATTATCAGGGCCGGGGTGAAAAGGGTTGTCGCAGGGATGAAAGACCCAAACCCGCTGGTCAACGGCAGGGGGGTTATTGAACTTACAGATGCCGGTATCACCGTAGATAAGGATGTCCTCCTGAATGATGCATTAAGGCTAAATGAGATATATTCGAAGTTCATCACCTCCAATATCCCATTTGTCATCTTAAAATCTGCCACAAGCCTTGACGGAAAGATTGCCCTCGCATCAGGCGAATCGAAATGGATCACAGGGAAGGTTGCAAGACGTTACGCACACAAGCTTAGATCAATGGTGGATGCTGTTATGGTAGGTATTGGTACTGTGATTGCTGATGATCCAACACTGAACGTCCGGCATGTTAAGAACAAAGGCCGGCAACCCCTGAGGATAATAGTGGATTCAAAGTTGAGGATACCACTTAAGTCCAGAGTGCTTGACGTAAGTACTGGACAGCAGACTATGGTTGTGACAACAGGACAAGTACCTGCGGGTAAATTAAAGGAACTTGAAGAGCTTGGTATACGGACGATGAAAATCCCCCTTAGTCCCCCTTTTTCAAAGGGGGAAATTAGTTCCCCCTCTTTGAAAAAGGGGGGAGAGGGTGGATTTGAACCGGGATTTTCAAGTGGAGATGAAAAAGTAGACCTGCAATCACTTATGCACCTGCTTGGCAGCACAGGCATTACCAGCGTCCTCATAGAAGGTGGATCAGAGATTAATGCCTCAGCGCTCAGAGAGGGGATTGTAGACAAAGTTGTGTTATTCTATTCTGCAAGGATAATCGGCGGCCGGGACTCTGTTGGAATAGTCGGCGGACGTTCTCCGAAGAGCCTTGATGAGTCAGTATTTCTGAAGGACATAGGCATCAAAAAGATAGATAAAGACATCATGCTTGAAGGTTATGTTGTAAAGTAGAACTGGAATTCAATAATATCCCTCCCCTTCAAGGGGAGGAAGGGTGGGGATGGGATATTTCTGCGGCTATGTTTACAGGCATTATAGAAGAACTCGGTTCAGTAAAAGGTGTCAGAAGGCAGTCAGACGGAATGCGCCTGTCTGTAACGGCAACGGTTATCATGGATGGGATGCGGAAAGGTGAGAGCATTGCCGTAAACGGCGCATGCCTCACTGTAACAGAGTTCGATAGATATTCATTCATAGCCGATGTCTCAGGCGAGACAGTAAAAAGGACAAATCTTGGAAAGCTTCGGACTGGCGACAAGGTTAATCTCGAGCGTCCGATGAAACTGTCAGACAGGCTTGGAGGCCATATGATATCAGGTCATGTTGATGGGACAGGCACCATAAGAGCTCTTGAAAAGAGGGGCGGGATGTCAATATTTACCTTTGAAGCGCCGTCCGAGATTCAGCGATACCTCATTGTCAAAGGTTCCGTGGCAATTGATGGCATAAGCCTCACAGTCAACGAGATTAAAGGAAACAGGTTTACAGTAACGATCATTCCCCATACAGCAGAAATGACCACCCTCGGATTTAAAAATATCGGAGACGCCGTCAATTTAGAGGCAGACATGATAGGCAAATACGTGGAAAATTTCCTCAGAACTCGTATCTCATCGTAGCGAACAGGTCGTCGTTTTTGTCGAGCTGGCCGAAGAATGTCCTTGAGTCTTTCCCTCCGAATATATTGATTCCTCCGGAGAACCATAGTGAGTCTGTGATGTTGTATCTGGCTTCAGGTATAACGAAGTAGTCTTCATCGTCAGGGCTGTAGAATGTAAACAGGCTTAGCCTGAGTGTGTTGTATTTGAGCATCTGTGTGAGCCTTAGTGTTACCAGTTGATGAAGTTTGTCAGACTTCGGGAATCCTGCAGGCAGGGAGTTTTCATATTGCCCATAGTCCTGCATATATTCTCCGTAGTATTGCACACCTGCTGTAAAATCTGACCAGATCTGTTTTGAATACCCCAGGATATATCTTGCAGAGGAGTTTGATATCGTGGGATCATCTCCATTCCTGTCATCCAGAGAGTCATAGTAGCCGCCTTCTATGCTCAGGACCCCGTTCCCCAATGCCCCCTGCATGCTGAATCCGTAGACAGCAAGCTGCGGATAAAAGAGTTCTGCCTCTGTCATGGAGGTTGGTCTCATCCCGGGTATTTTATAAAAGCCGCGGTATACATAGAGCGATGTGTCGAAGCGTCCAAGCTGTCTGTAAAGTCTTAGTGCAATTTCTAAGTTTTCGATCTCTTCCCTCGGCGTATTGATGCCGGTGATGGTCATCGGGCTGTATAGAAAGAATCTCTTTGGATCAGGAAGCTGATAAGGTTCGAAGAAAGGTATGACTACCAGATCAGCCGATATGGCATCGGAATAGAGAGAGAGCTTCACAGCATCAGAACCTGTTTTAAGATATTCAAGAGGCTGCCCGGAGAAGAGGGCTGAATAATTCTTTGGATATGTGTCGTTGATGAACAGCAGGTCACCTGCCCCCCATGTGATTATTTGCCTGCCGGCCCTCAGGTCATAATGACCGGACCTGTAATCCATATACGCCTCACGGATATCTACATGATCCTCATCTGCGACAGAGTCATGGACAAGGTCAGCCTTCAGCGTAAATGCGGTGGATTCTGCAGTGCCTGTGATCTCGCCCCTTAATCGTTGTTCCCCTGAAAGATAGTCTCCCCCTTCATTGTTGTCAGGGGTTTCATTTCCTGTAATCCTTGCAGAGAGGCTGCCCTGTACAAAACCATGGAAGTTGATCTCCTGGGCACAGGCAGTAGCCGTTTTAATAGCAAAAATAAGAATTATGAAAATATAACTCATTGTCTTCACCCGAAAATACTCCTAAGTACCCGTCATTCCCACGGAACCTGTCCCCGCAGGATTTAAGCGGGGAGTGGGAATCCAGGATCAAGCCTCGGTCTGGATTCCCGCTTACGCGGGAATGACGTTTTCATGAACCCTGGTGAGCCCTGAGCTGTGAGCTTGTCGAACAGTCGAAGGGCTCATGACGGTTCACCTGAAAACCCCCGTTAACACATCGTCTCACTTTATCCACTTCTCAGAAGGCTTCCTTAAATACCTCTCCGAAAACACATCATCACCAATACCGACATTGTAGGATACGTTTTCAAATACGACTTCTGTCTTATGTCCGCTCTTGATATTTTCCATGCTCCTCTTAGTCACTGTTGGAAAACCGCCGTTTATTTCAACCTTATCTGCGGTAAAAACTTTATACAACGAGCCCTGTACATCGTAATATTCATCCTTCAGGGGAAGGTAGGTCGCCTTGTCAACCCATGAAAGCTTCCTGGTATATTCTGCAGGATTCTTTGGAGTGCTCTCTATAACATGACACGGCTTTCCCTGAATAGTGTCTTCCCTCACATACTTATAGGTATCTGCCTCTGGGTCTCGGCCTGACACATCTTCATATGTGAAATCCGAGCCGACGAAGCTTGACCTGCTGTCCTTTGCAGCGATGCGGTTTACAAGATTAATGGCAGGTATGAATATCCACCTGTCATCATCCCTGCCTGGATATTTATAGACAATAAACGATGTCCCGCGAACATCAGCAGGATTGTGAAAATACATGAAATATTTCTGTTCTCCCCCTATTCCGTTTTTGCGCAGCATGGTCAGTTCTCTGAGTCTCTGCTGACCGGATTTGGACAACAGTGTCATCTTCACCCTTGCCTGCATGTCCTTCCCCTGTGCAAAAAATGCGTCCTGAGATTTCCTGATGATGTCAGCAGCATCCTCTGCCCTGAGCAAAGCCGGACTGACAGTAATAGAAAGCATAACCAGCAAAAACAATCCAAGATATTTCGTCATAACCCCTCCCATTAACCTTCCACCTTCTCCCTTCTACCTTCTTCCCATTAACCTTCCACCTTCACACCTTCTACCTTCCTTCCTTCTCCCTTCTTCTAAACCACCCACCTGCCAAACACCCGGATAATGGCAGGTATGAAAAGTATCGTCATAAGAGAACTGATAGCCATCATGCCGGCAATAAAAAGACCAACTGTTACATATGGGGTCAGGGGCGCAAAAATCATTACAGAAAATGCCGAGGCGAAGAGAATGGCATTCCTTATAATCCCCTTTCCGGGTCTTGCCGCTGTCCATAAAAGCGCCTTCTCTATATCCCTGTCTTCTTCGTATCTCTGCTGAAACCTCCTGATGAAGTGGATGGCAAAATCCACTGCCATGCCTAATGACATGGCGGACAACACCGAAACAGGCATGTCAAAGTCCTTCCCGATGAATCCGACGAAGCCGTATATGATTATGATTGTAAACAGCAGGGGGATGTAGCTTATCAACCCCCACCTGACTGACCTGAAATTAATCACCAGTATTATAAATACTGCAATAAGGGCCAGGATGAATCCCTTCATCATGTCAAACAGGACCTCATCATTCCAGACCATGTTGAAGTATGATATACCGGCAGGTTTAAATGCTATGTCCAGATCCGGCCTTGACGACTTAAATTCTTCTATCTTGTTCAGTACATCCCGCATGGCAACGGCATCCCATGTCTTTAGCTGCAGAAATATGTTTGCCTTGTCATAATCAGCGGTTACTACATTTTCGAGGTCCCGTGGTTTTGCAGACATGCCGAACAGAAACAGATATTGTGCTATTTCATCAGATGATTGAGGAAGGGTGTCATATTCCGGGGAGTTGCCGTGCAGAACCTTGTTTACCCTCCTGACTATGTCTGCTATGGAAGTCGTCTTGCCAACGACAGGAAGCCCTTCCAGTTCTTTCTGAAGTTTCTCGATTGCAGCGAGGTTTGCAGGCTCCTTCATGGCACCAGGTATCGATGATTCTGCTACTATGTACGCAGAGGCTGTGCCCGCAAGCAGGCTGTTCATTACACTGTCTGCCTGCCTAATGTCGCTACCTTTCTTAAACCATGAGACCATGTTGTTGTTTACCCGTATCCGCATTAACCCAGTTATGGCTATTGCAATCATTACGATGCCGACAGTAATGACAATCCAGGACCTCCGGTAACCTGTTTCCCCCAGCCGTCTAAGCCATTTGGAGCCGCTCCCGGACTCTTCATTTTCCCGCTCTGCCATGGCCATAAGTTTCCTGTCACTGGTAAGCATCATCAGGGCCGGTATAAAGCTGAAGCTCATCAGTCTTATGACAATTGTGCCGAATGCCACAAATACCCCGAATACCTTCACAGGTATGATATGCATTATGACAAGGACGCCAAAACCGGCGGCTGTTGCGAGTGCAGTATATCTGACTGATGGTCCAACGACGGCAAGTGTTTCCAGAATAGCCTGCTTTTTATTTTTGACCTCCCTGAGCCTGAAATAGAATTCATTGAAAATATGAACGCTGTCTGTAGATATGGCCATGAGAAATACGGGTATCATGGAACTCATGATGTGCACTGGAAACCCAAGTCCAATGAGGAGTCCCATGCTCCATATAATGCTGAAAAATGCGACAGACATCATGGCTGCAACAAGCATGATATTGCGGAACATGATATAGAGTGCGATCATCATGATGAATCCGGCTATCGGGGAGAAGATACCCATTTGCATGAACATATTATGGCCAAAGGTGTCCCGCGCCACCGGATCACCTGCTACGTAATAGCGCTCGGCCCCCTTTTCACCGCTTACAATATTTCTGATACTGTCGGCAATGACTTTGGCATCCGCCCCCTCTTCGAGAGGGACATATATGGCAGTTGTTGTCCTGTCGTCAGAGACGAGCCGGCCGATAAGCATTGGATTGTCATATATCTCATCCCGGAGTCTTGTCATCTCGTCTTCAGATTGAGGCACGTGATCCATTACAGGTCTTACTATCAACTGTCCATTCTCAGACAGGACATTATCTGCGGTTGTAAGACTCATGACATCAGGTATAACAACGCCTTTAATCCGCATAATAGCGTCTGTAAATCGTGCTACCCGTTCGAGCGTTGCCGTGTTGAACAGGCCTGCCGGGTTTTCAATTCCAAGTACGATTGTGTCCCTGTGAAGTGCGAAGAGAGATTCCATCTGATCGTTGTAGACCCGGACAGGTGATGTCTCAGGCAGCATGTTCCTGGGATCTGTATCAATCAATATCTTTGGAAACTGGGAAAAGAAGATTAGTGTCAGAATTATTACAAAGGCAACAGTTGATCCGGGTCTTTCAACTGCAAGTTCCGTCAGCTTAGAAGGCATCAGCAATTCTCCCTGCAAAATGAATATTCATTGTTTCATATTATCGAAACAAGATATTACTAACATAATGATTATTACATGCTTTGTCAAGCAAATTTTAATGATAATTTTATTGTCGGGATGATGATTACAGATGAGAAGATCAGTAGCCCTGGTTGCCGTCTACAGTTATGTGTTTCACTGCAGATGTTAACTCATCTTTTTTCACATAGCCGATTGCACCTGGTTCGGATGCAACTATAGATATTACCCCGTCGCCGTTGGTTTCCTGCCTGGGGGGAGTGCCGGCGCCTGCGTACAATTTTTGCATCCAAAACCTGCGCTTAGTCTCCAAATCCACTCCAAGTATGACATTGGCAAATCGTGATGCCGGTTTGTTCTGATCAGCCTGGTCAACCGGGATAATCTTTATCCCATTATTCCAGAACTTGATTCTGCCATTGTAAATTTGTTTGAGTTGAACGGAAGAAATATCATTTATAGGATTATTCCTGTTTACTATTATTACATCTTCCGCGAAGGCGCTGCATGCAATAAATATCGAAATATAAATTATGAAAATTATATGTCTGAGCATATGGCCAGAATCTCCGGCGTTATTTCAAAATATTCAGAATGCAACGTTGACTGATGCACCCACTTCATTATAATCTTCTGATACCTTGATGTTGTTTGTATCTCCCCCAAAATGCCTGTTCTCAAGTTTAACTATGAAATTAGGCTGAATTTCATAGTTAAGCCCGTAAACAAATTCTGTCCATTTGTCATCTGACTGGTCTGTGTCAGGATCAAGTGCACCAAAACAAATATATGGAGTTACACTCTTTATCCTGTAAGCTGCCTCAGCATACCACCCATATTCTGTAGTATCATCCAATTCAGAAGACGCATACTCTGCCCTTACATTTATATGATTGCCTGCATATTCCAGAGTGGCAATCCAGGAGGAGTGGTCTTTTTCAGGCGCTGTCCCTTGCCTGCCATTGTAATAAGACCCACCTATGTTAAATCCTGCGACGGGTGATATAATCAACTGTCCACCGATAGCCTTATTGCTGTTGTCATCTCTCTCTGCGTCGTTATTAATGGTATTTTCTCCATTCAGTATATACACATTATAATTTAACTGTAAATCCCGGTCAAAGGAATGATTCCCAGCAAGATTAATACCAGTGTTATACTTGGGAAACATGGCAAAACCACCTGCCTTCTCCGCCCTGTATATCTCCCATGGAACCCTTACGGAATTATAAGTAGATGTGGCATCATGAATTTCGTTATATACCCCTATAGGTGTAAGGAATGAGCCGGCCTTAATCCTTTCGGAATTATTTAACAGGTATTCCAAATAAGCCCACTCTACATTAATTTCTCCTGTGGATGCACTTTTATTTATCTTGGGGTTGTGTTCAAACTCAACATGACTCTTCACTGACAATTGGTTATTTACAGGGAATTCCATCAGCAGGTTAAAATGATATTGATCAAATGAACCCTTCTCATCCCCGGCTGGAGTAACAGGATGGCCGGGGCCGTCAGCCTTTTCATATTCAAGGTCAAAGAAACCATTCAGCCTGAGGTCATTAATAGAGACGGCCATAACAGATGCAGGAAGACATGCAATTCCTGTCACGATCAAGAGTATGAGAAGTCCTTTCATCAAACGCCTCCGCAGGTGAATTTTAAATTTCAAAAGAACCGTAAACAATAAACCAGAATAATCTTGAAGGCTGATATGCAGTATGATAGTGTTAATAGTAGGAGAACAATCTGACAAAGTCAAGGAGGTGCGTTATGGCTGCTGTTAAGATTTTAGTGCTGTTCTATAGCAAGACAGGACATATGCTCAAGATGGCGAGGTCTATTGCAGGGGATGTTGAAGCCGCAGGCGCTGAACTGCGTCTCAGAAAGGCTGCTGAACTTGCCCCAAAGGAAATAATTGAGAAGAGCCGGGAATGGAAGGCCATTTTCGGCCAGATGACGGATATACCTGATGCTATGGTGGATGACCTGCTTTGGATGGACGGTCTCATCGTAGGCACGCCCACGAGATTTGGCAATATGGCGGCTCCAATGAGAAACTTCTGGGATCAGACGGGTAAATTGTGGATGGAAGGGGCTCTGATCGGGAAGACGGTTTCTGCCTTTTCTTCTGCAGAGATGGTTCATGGAGGACAGGAGGCAACCCTGCTGTCTATGTATCCGACATTTCTTGCCCATGGGATGATTATTGTAGGAATTCCTGCAACCGTTAAGGAGCTGTATCAGGCAGGTTCCTACTACGGCGCATTGTCATCAGGTGAGCCCAATGATACAGACCTCCTGGTCGCCGGTAAAATGACCAGGCGGCTGATTGATATCACAGGCAAACTGACAAAGTAGTTGAAACAGGGACAGCGGCTATTTATTTTACAGTCAGTATTTATCTATGCTTAACCTTTACCTTGGAAATTTTCATCCTGATCTTGAAGATTCGCTGTTTCATCATATATCAGAGATCAAAAAGGCGGACATTTATTCGCAGATTGCAGTAGTAACCCCCTCAGAGCATATCCGGAAACGCATAAAGACCCTCCTCGCTGCAGAGCGGGGAATGTCCCTCCTGGGAGTCCATTTTCATACCTTTCACGCATTATCCCTGAAACTATACGAAGAAAAGTATGGTTTAACAAGTCACACGATTTGTGATGACTTTTTCTTTGCTGAGATGATCCGGATAATTCTTTCCATGGGAAATGAAGGGACAAGACTGTTCAGTCACTTTACGCAGACTCCGGAAGGGTGCCTGGCAATCAGGAGAACCATACGGGAATTGCGGGAGGCAAGGGTAGAGCCTGAAAATATTACAGACGGCATCAGTGAGGGCCTGTTCTGCCAGGATGATAGTGAAAAGTTAGCGGCCCTTTTAACCGTCTACCGTGAATTTCTCAGGATAAAATCAGAGAAGGGCATTATTGACTACTCTGACCTTCCTGATTTATCTGCAGGAGTTGTGCCTGTATCTGCATATCTGAAAAGGTTCAGCGGGATTATTTATTATGGTTTCTATGACCTGACACAGGTCCAGTTTGATTTACTCCAGGCCATAGCAGGAGTTTATCCTGTAACAATGTTCTTCCCTTATGCAGAAGGAATCCCGGCAGCTTCATTCACCGGCATATTCTATGATTCCTTTATCCGTGGATTGATGACGAACTATTCCAAAGTAGTAAGACTCTCGCGTTCGAAAGCGGACAATGACAGCAAATCCCTTTTCCCTGTGAATTGTCCGACAGCGGTAATAAGCGCCTCAGGCACGGACGATGAGGTATCTGCAGTGGCAAAGACAATTCTGAGGTTAGTCGGGGCAGATGGATATCCCTTCTCCGGAATCGGGGTGGTTGCAAGAGATATTAATGAATATATTCATGCAATCGAAAGGATATTCTCTGCTCACAATATCCCGTTTGTATCAAGCGGAAGTGAGGCTGTTGACAGATATCCTGTTGTAAAGGCAGTGCTGATACTGATGTCAGTCCATGAAAATGGCTACAGGCGTTCCGATATCATAGACCTTGTTTCATCGCATTGCTGCCGGAAAAAGGCAGAGGCGTTTTTCCCTGAGGGAACAGAACTGAGGCCAGACAGGCTTGATCTGTTTACACGGCTTGCCGGCATAACAAAGGGGCTCAGGGAGTGGGAGAGACTCGACAAACACATTAGGGAAGGGTTTGTCAAACGCGGTTCCGGTGACGATGATGGCGGAGGGGAGGACATCGTCAGCCGCGAAGAGGTTGCAGGACTCAGGTCACTTATTTACGCACTGAACAATGATTTCATATCCCTCCCGCCGGTCAGCTCATGGAGTGATTATGCCGCAAGGTTTGCGTCTTTACTCAGGAAGTATATTGAAATAGATGAATTTCCGGATGAACATCCTGCAGGGTCTGTAATCGAGTCATTGGAATCAATCACAAAACTCGGGATAATTTATCCTGAGGTTTCAGCAGCAGAATTTATTGAAACTTTTAAAAGGTGTTTGAAAGGGTCTGAGAATAAGGTCTGCAGTAAAGATATTTCAGCAGTGCAGGTGCTGGACGCGATGTCTGCCCGTGCCATACCCTTCAGGGCATTGTTTGTAATCGGCATGAACGAGAAGGTCTTTCCAAGGAACATCAGAGAGGACCCTTTGTTGAGGGATTCAGTGCGGCATGTAATGGTGCGTACCATGGGATATAAGATAGAAGAGAAGATGAATGGCTTTGAAGAGGAGAAGCTGCTCTTTTATCTGCTCGCAAATTCAGCGAGAGAGAGATTATATATAACATTCCAGAGAACTGATGATTCAGGCGATTTAAGGATTCCTTCCTGGTACATATCTGAGGTCAGTCCGCCTGAGCCTGTAAAGGAATGGAAGATACCAAGGCGATTAGGGGATAAATATGCGGCAGGGCAGTTCTATGATTATAATCTTCTGACCCCGCATGAATTATCAACGAGGGTTATCCTTGAAGGGATTGATGCTTCTCCTGTAATGAAAGGGTTCTGCTTTAATCCGGCATTATATAAGTATGGCAGGGAGGCCATTAAGCACCATGAGAAGATGAGTGCACGACTTACGGGATTTGATGGCCTGACCGGTCAGATTGATGAATACTGGGAGAAGATTGTCATGAGCGGTATTTCCCCCACGTCAATGGAGCGGTTTGCACTTTGCCCTTTTTCGTATTTTGCAGGTCATATGCTTCGTCTCAAAAGGAGAAGGAGGGATGAGCCTGTTATGGGTATTGAACCTGCAGATGCAGGGAACATATGTCACATGGTACTAAAGAGATTCTATTCCGGATACCGTATGGCAGAGACCAGGGACTTTAAGTCCTTTCTGAACGAGACCGCCCGTTCTGTGTTTGCTGAGTTTGAGCAGAATAATCCGGTCGGATATCCCGTGATATGGGAGATAGAGAGGGAGAGGCTGCTGACGCTGCTCACGGATTTTGTGGCATATGATCTTCATGAAATGTCCCTGTCTGGATACATTCCGTATATGTATGAAGCACCTGTTAAAGGCAAATTGGCTGCCCTGCGTCTTTCTGAATGCACGTATGACATCCCCGTATATGGCATAATTGACAGGGTAGACAGGCACAAAGATCATGACCGCTTCAGGATTATAGATTATAAATTTAAGGCAGGCAGCGCTCTTCCGGCAGGAGAGGGTGACCTGATACTTTCGGCTGTAAGGGGTCAGCGACTTCAGCCTCCGTTGTATGTTTTGATGACAAAGGCATATCTGCATGATAAGGCAGGGGTGGAAAATCCTGTATGCGATGATGTGAGGTTTAATTATCTGGCGCCCAACTGGACTGATGTGGCAATTGAAGAAAGATTCAGCTCCTTCCCGGGCGACTGCTGGGAATCTGAAACAGGAGAAAAGATTCTCACTACGATTAAACTATTGCTGGAGGGCATCAGAAAAGGGCTGTTTTTCATTATGCCTGGTAATTACTGCAAGACCTGTGACTATTCAGCAATATGCAGGAAAAACCATTTTCCGACAAGGTCCCGGGCCAAAAAGGATGAATGGATTGTCAGGGATTACATGGATCTGAGAAACATGAAAATGGACTGACAGAAGGTGTTGATTCTGATATGACAGAACTACAGGATGAAAAAGACAGGCTGCTCGCAGTCACTACTTTCGACAGGAACGTAGTGGTAACAGCCGGCGCCGGTACAGGCAAGACGACCCTCCTCATTGACCGTATTACCTGCCTCCTGATGAGGGATACAGACCCCCTCAGGATTACTGATATAATTGCCATTACATTTACGAAGAAGGCCGCAAATGAGATGAAGGTGCGGCTTCGGAACAGACTCCGGTTTTTTATGCAGAGTGCAGATGGCAGACTTGAAGAGAACAGGTATGAGGCGGCATTGCTCGACGGGCTTATACAGCGGTACAAACTTAATGCAGATTCGGTAGCGCAGAGGGCTGAAGATGCCTTAAATAACCTTGAGAAGGCCCAGATAGGAACTATCCACAGCTTTGCAGGCCACATCCTCCGCCTCTATCCCCTTGAGGCCGGAATAGCCCCGGACATTGAAGAAGATGACGGCGATGCGCTTGAAGGACATTTCAAGCGTGAGTGGGATGAGTGGATTGATGAAGAGCTTTCTGCCGCGTCTCCACGCAGTGCGAAATGGAAAGATGTACTAAGGAGGATTTCCATAGACTGTGTTAAAGTCTTCGCGGGGTGCCTGTGCAGGGAGACGATTCCTCTTTCATCCCCTGAGGATGCGGTGGACATGAGCAGTATTGTGTCGTGGCTTGAACAGGAGAAGGCCGGCGCACAAGAGATATTCAACAGGTACAAAGACTCAAAGAAGGTAAAGATGCAGGGCCTTCTCCAGCGGGCTGTTGAATTGTTAGATAATGCAATCAGTGGAAATAATACAGAAACCTTCAATGACAGCATACCATCAAAAGCGCCTCTGAGCTGGGATGAGGATGACTACCGTGAAGCTGTCAGGATAGTCTCAGTTGCTCAATACATTTCTGCGACGGATGAAGAGTTCATAAAAAGATTAAATGACCTTATCGTCCCATTTGCCCTCTTGTGCAGAAAGAAGTTTGTTTCATCAGGTAACATTTCGTTTGACGGACTGATTGCCTTCTGTTGCAATCTCCTTAAAAATAAACAAAATATCCGCAATAACTTAAAGAATAAGTTTAAGTCTATACTCATTGATGAATTTCAGGACACAGATCCTCTTCAGTATGAGATTGCACTGTATCTGGCTGAAGATGAGGGTTCATGTGCGAAAGACTGGCGGGAGTTAAGGCTTTCACCAGGCAAGCTATTCATAGTGGGTGATCCGAAGCAATCTATTTATGCATTCCGGGGGGCAGATATCGGGGCATATCACAGGGTTGTTGACATGATTGAAGGTCAGGGAGGGGTAATTGCAAATCTGTCCACCAATTTCAGGAGTCATGACAGGATAATCGGCGTTGTCAACTCTGTCTGCAGGCGAATCATAAAAAGGCGTGATAACATTCAGCCTGACTATGTGGATATAAATGCATGTCCGGGGCATAAGGCTCTAAAGCCTCTCCAAAGGGTTGAAATGCGATTGATTGATACACGCCATGAGGATGAACGTAATTTAATGGAGGCAGCAGAGCTTGAGGCGATGGCGTTAGGAAAGTTTTTAAAGGAAGAGATGATAGGAAAAGAAATTATCACAGACACAGACGGAAGTGAGGAGCCTGTGTCACCGCGTCATGTCGCGATATTATTTCCCAAGCTGACTCAGGTTCATGAGTATCTGGATGTGTTGAAACGCCTTGGGATACCTTACATTGTGGAAGGAGACAGGCATTTTTACGGCACTCAGGAGGTGATAGACTTTGTGAACATCCTCCGGGTGCTCGACAATCCCCTGGATGAGACCGCTATGTGCGGCGTTTTGCGTTCACCCCTGGGGGGTGTTTCTGACAGGGAACTTTATGAGTTAAGCCGGTTATCATTGCTCGATTACCGTATTGAGGCCGCAAGGCTTAAGGAGGGACTGGGTAAAGTAAAGCACTCATGCAATGGCACTAAGCGTGAAGATGTGCTCCCTGAACTGATCCCGGCATTATATGGCATGATGAAACAGCTATACCTGAATGTTTCAATGTTGCCAGTGACTGATGCCATTCATTATATATTTAACAATTCACCTGTACTTGAACTTGCAGCTTCATCATATTTTGGCGAGCAGTCAGTTGCCAACCTCCTTAAAATACACAGGATAGCAGCGTCAATTGATGAGAAATCAAGTCTGACCCTCAAAGGATTAACGGTTCTTCTGGAGAAGAAGGTTGCTTCGAAGGAGAAGGAAGGGGAAAGTCTTCTTTCCGAAGAGGGGGTGGATGCTGTCAGGATCCTGAGCATACACAGGGCCAAAGGGCTTGAGTTTCCTGTCGTGGCAGTGGCCGGTCTTCATGGCAGACCAAACCGGAGAACGGAAGCTGCAACTGTGACCCATGATTGGTCAAGGAATATGGCAGGCATTAGTGTGGCCGGGGTGAGTAATTATTCCGCTGTCATGATGCAGGATAAGAACAGGCTGATAGAACAGGAGGAGATGAAAAGACTTTTATATGTAGCTATGACGAGGGCCAGGGAATGCCTTATCCTGTCAGGTGTGCTTGGAAAGAGGGTTTACAGGGATAGTTTTCTCTCAATACTAATGGATAGCATGGGACCCTCTGCCGGAGACAGCAGCGCAGAAGAAGTCAGGATGGATGACGGAATTCTAAAACAGACTATAATTGATTACATGTCATGTTCTTATACAGAACCCCCGGCAGGAGAGAAGAGGCTGACGAATGCCGGAATCCCGGCAGAGAAGATGGAGATGCTTTCAGGTCTCTGGAAAAAAAGAGAGAAAAATTACAGGGCTCTTCTTGACAAGCCTTATTTTGTAACGCCGTCATTAATAGAAAAAAATCCGGAGTCTGCTCCGGTAAGGAACCGGAGATCAGAAGATCCGGGAAATTCATCTGCAGGTCGGGCAATCCTTATTGGGAACATTGCACATCATATCCTTTCTGAGTGGGACTTTGCATCTGATGCAGGATTGTTTAAAAATGCAGTGGGAGAGGCGTGCAAAAAATATAATTCTGACGCATCAATCCAATCGGAGCTTGAAGAAATATTTGAGATATTTTCTGATTCATCTGCCTGTGAAGAGATAAAGGGGGCAGCGGTGCTGGGGAGAGAAATTCCGTTTACGGTTCCGTGGGACGGTCAGGTCATGGAAGGGGTCATTGATATCCTCTACAGGTGCGGAGACAATATATATGCGGCAGACTACAAGACAGACAGGCTCAGGGAGGATGAGATAACATCAAAGATTAAGGAATATTCCGTATCAGTTGATATATACCGAAAAGCGGTGAAGATGTGCACCGGTTCTGATCTGGCCGGGTTTAAAATTGTTTTCCTTCGTAATGGAATTAGTGTGAAAGTTTGACTTGACATTTGTAATTTGTTAATGTTTAATACTCAATTGGAAACTTGAACTGATGAAGATGTTATATTTCCCACACATAAGACTTGCCACTGAAATTTCATATCTGTCATGCACAGAATGGAAATCAATGATTGCGTGATCCTTCAGAAACATTAAAATAATGTAATTTAATAATGATGGGAATGCATTAAAAGTGAAATATACGCAAAGAAAGGGGGTGAATGAATAGATGAAGAAAGGTTTAATTATGGTATTGGCCCTGGCAATGGCAGGTATGATCGGTTTTACAGCATGTCAGAAGAAAGAACAACCGGCACCACCTCCACCGCCGGCAGAACAGGCTCCGGCAGAACAGGCTCCGGCAGCACCAGCAGCAGGTGAGGAACAAAAGCCAGCAGAGCACAAGTAAGATTGATATATATCAAAAAAAAGCCCGCTGGAATTTTCCAGCGGGCTTTTTTTATTTGGACTCAGAACTAATAGCTTCTTCTTTGTGGTCTGCCGCCCTTGCTGCCGCCGCCCCCTCCACGGGATGAACGGCCGCCAAAACCGCCGCCTCCGCCGCGCGGGGCCTTGGTCTGTGGACGGGCCTCGTTTACAACCAAAGCGCGATTGTGAATCGTCTTTCCATTTAGATCGTTCATTGCCTGATTTGCCTCCTCACGGTTTGACATTTCTACAAATCCGAATCCTTTGGAGTTTCCTGTAAACTTGTCTGTGATGATCCTGGCGCTTTCCACTGTTCCAAATGGTGTAAACAGTTCGTTTAATTCTGATTCTGTGACTTCATAAGACAGATTGCCTACATAAAGCTTAACCGACATAACAACACTCTCCTTTTAAAATGGTTAAAAAACTATTGCCGCTATTACTTATTAATAGCCGGCCTTGTTGCCATAAAAACCTTTATGGCTGTGGAACATCCAGTATATTCAGTACCTTAACTTCAAAATAAAGAGTTTTGCCTGCCAGAGGATGGTTGAAGTCGAGCACCACTGTCTTATCTTTTACTTCTGTAACGCGGGCGGTAAAGATATTTCCATTATTGTCACGGCCCTGAAGGTTAGAACCTTTTACTATTGATTCAGACGGGACCTGCTCCTTATTCACCTCGAGCAGCGCATTATTGTCAACAGGACCATAGCCATCTTCCGGTTTTACCCTGACCTCTTTCTTATCGCCGACCTTCATCCCTGTCAGTGATTTCTCAAGACCCGGTATAATCTGATGGGATCCATGAACATAGGTAAGCGGCGCGCCACCTACGTTGCTGTCTATTACAGTTTTGTCGTCGAGTCTGAGGGTATATTCTATTGATACCTGGCTGCCTTCTGATACACTCATATCAGTCTCTCCTTTATTTTGTCCTCCTGAAGCAGGGGACGTTAATGCCACTACGAATGTCAACAGGCAGAAGTAATAAGATATGGTTAAATAGACCCTGTGATTATTCATCATGCTCAATTGTCTGGCAAGATAGACTGGAAGGCCCTGGATACATGATGGGATGTAGGAAATGTCCTCCAAACTATCAATCTTAGAAGTTACTATAACAGCTTATATCTAAATATGCAAGGTTTGATTTAAGATGATTGTCTGGTGCCGGGAGGGGGAATCGAACCCCCATGGGGTTGCCCCCGCGGGATTTTGAGTCCCGTGCGTCTACCTGTTTCACCATCCCGGCATGGTAAATCTTCTGATTGAAAATTTTCATTATATTCCATGAATTACCATTAAAAGTCAAGATTGTTCCATACCTTGCATTTTGATTTTTACTATGCTATAAGAAAGGTACACAGTGAAGCTCTACTTGATTGAGTGGGCGGTGGTTTTGCCCACTTTTTTTTTGAAAGGGAGGAAAAGATTCTCGATGAGCAGGGAACTAATTAATGTAATTGAGCAGATTAGCAGGGAAAAGGGTATCAATGGGGCCATTATAATTGATGCTGTAAAGGCAGCCCTTTTATCAGCGGCAAAAAAACGCTTTGGGGTTACGGACAACATTCAGGTGGAGATTGACCCCAGGTCAGGCGAGATACAGGTTATATTAATAAAGAAGATAGTTGAAGAGGTGACAAATCCTAAAGAAGAGATTTCTCTTGAAGAGGCAAGGACTATGGACGATGAAGCCGAACTCGGGGATGAGATCGGGGCCTTGATAGAGGTAGGAGACTTTGGCAGGATTGCAGCGCAGACAGCAAAGCAGGTCATATTCCAGAAGGTCAGAGAGGCTGAGTGGGATACAGTCTACAAGGACTTCATAGACCGTCAGGGGGAGATTGTCCATGGTGTAATCCTGGGGCATGAGAACAGAAATTATATTGTTGACCTCGGAAAGACTGAAGGCCTTCTGCCTATGAAAGAGCAGATTCCGAGGGAGACATTCAAGCGTGGTGACCGGATTAAGGCCTATCTGCTGGAGGTCAAGCCGTCCGCAAAGGGTCCTCAGCTTATCCTGTCGAGAAGCCATCCTAATTTTGTCAGCAAGTTGTTTGCAACAGAGGTTCCGGAAATATATGAAAGGATAGTGGAGATTAAAGATGTCGTAAGGGAACCTGGTGACAGGACAAAGATATCTGTTTTATCAAAGGATCCTGCAGTTGACCCTGTCGGTGCATGTGTCGGCATGAAGGGTTCGCGGGTGCAGGCAGTTGTGCGTGAGTTAAGGGGTGAGAAGATAGATATAATTCCATGGTCGGATGACCCGAGGGTATTTATTGCTGAGGCTCTGAGTCCGGCCGTTGTTGACAGGGTTGGGATGAACGAAGAGGAAAAATCCGCGCTTGTTGTGGTGACGGATCAGCAGTTGTCGCTTGCAATAGGGAAAAAGGGACAGAATGTCAGGCTTGCCGCAAAACTTACAAACTGGAAAATTGATATAATAAGTGAAACCGAATATGAACAGAAACGTGCCAGGGAGAAGGAGTCTGAGATTTCTGAGAGTATGGCAAGGGAGATGGAGGCAGGACAGGAGGCCGAAACCAAGGAGTAAATATTGATGAGTGGTAAAAAGGTTTTTGAGATAGCACGTGATCTTAATATGAAGAGTAAAGAACTCCTTGATGTCCTCAAGGGGCTCGGGATAAGTGCCACGACACACATGTCGGTTCTTGAGGAGAGTTCAATTGCTGTTTTAAAGTCCAAATTGAACAAAAAAGCGGAAGGGACAGGCAGGGCGAGTGAGTCGTTTAAAGAGATAAAAGGCACCCCAAAGACTATTCTTATAAAGAAGAAGGCGGCAGCGCCGTTGACTGAGGAGGTTCAGCAGGATTCTGCGGTTAAAGAGGAGGCGCATGTACATCCTCCTGCAGAAGAGATTTCTGTTGAGACGGGTGTGGCCGGGCTTCAGGCAGAGGAGAAGAAGATTGAGGAGAAGGTAGTTAAGAAGTTAAAGGAGTTCCGGGAACTGAAGGGATTGAAGGAAGATTTACATGCAGTCAATTTGATTACAGAACAAATGGCTGAACCCGGGGCACCTGAAGTGAGGCAGGAGCAGACACAGGAAATCATACTTCCCAAGATTCCGGAATCAC
Organism: Nitrospirota bacterium; assembly: GCA_020851375.1. NCBI lineage: Bacteria > Pseudomonadati > Nitrospirota > Nitrospirota bacterium. Next base: position 26,872 of record JADZCV010000037.1, read on the forward strand.
CCGTTGTTGAAGCCGTAACTTCTGGTAAAGCCAAACCAGCAGAAGTAAAGCCGGAGATTAAAGGGCAGAAGAAAAAGGGCATTAAAGCCATCGCAGGTGAAGTTGATGAAGACCTTGTCATAGCTCACAGGTGGAAGAGCTTTAAAGTCATTCCGAAGAAGGTCAAAAAGTTCAAATCCGCAGTTGCGGACAGGAAGGCCAGGGCAGTTCAGCAGGCCGAAATCACAAAACCGAGGAAGAAGATCATAAAACTTTATGAGGGTGTTACTGTAAAGGAATTTGCCGATTTGATCGGACACAAGTCGAGCGAGGTAATAGCAAGGCTGATAGAGATGGGCATGATGGTCCCTGTTAACAACCCGGTTGATGTGGATGCAGCAATTCTGATAGCCGATGCCTTTGGATTAAAGGTAGAGGTGGCCTCTGAGAAGAAGCTGGAAGAGTACATAGAAGAGGTCGAGGATGTGCCTGAGACTCTGCAGGGGCGTGCGCCGGTTGTAACCATTATGGGGCATGTTGATCACGGTAAAACCTCCCTGCTCGACGCAATACGGAAGACAAGGGTGTCAGAAGGGGAAGCCGGCGGTATTACCCAGCATATAGGTGCATATGTTGTAGAAACAAACGGCAAAAAGATTGTATTTCTTGATACGCCTGGTCATGAGGCATTTACGGCAATGAGGGCCCGCGGGGCAAAGGTTACTGACATTGTAATCCTGGTCGTTGCTGCAGATGACGGAATTATGCCGCAGACGATTGAGGCTATTAATCACGCAAGTGCGGCAAATGTGCCGATTATTGTTGCCATTAATAAGATTGACAAACCTGGCGCCAATCCTGAACGGATAAGGCAGGAGCTCACAAAGCATGGTCTGGTCCCCGAGGAGTGGGGAGGGCAGAATATAGTTGTCGAGGTATCTGCAAAGCAGAAGCTGGGTCTTGACCACCTGCTTGAAATGATACTCCTTCAGGCAGAGGTGCTTGAACTGAAGGCAAATCCGGACAAGAAGGCAAGGGGCATTATCCTTGAGGCCAAGCTTGATAAAGGCAGGGGCCCTGTTGCAACGGTTTTGGTTCAGAACGGTATGCTGAGGCAGGGAGATCCGTTTGTCTGTGGAACCTTCTATGGAAGGGTGAGACTGCTGCTTAATGATGTTGGAAAGCCGTTGCAGATTGCATATCCTTCCACGCCTGTTGAGGTTATCGGATTATCAGGAGTTCCCCAGGCCGGTGATACATTTGTGGTTGCAGAAGACGAGCAGATAGCAAGGTCTATAGCCACCGACAGGCTGCAAAAGCAGAGGGTTGCAGGACTTGAAAAGGCAAAGAAGGTTACTCTTGATGAATTATACAGCCAGATAAAGGATGGCGTCGTCCGGGAATTAAAGATAATTATCAAGGGTGATGTACAGGGCTCTGTGGAAGCTGTTAATGAGGCGCTTGAGAGGCTCGGCACCGAGGCGGTCAAGGTCAGGGTCATTCATGGCGGTGTCGGAGGGATTACAGAAACTGACGTAATGCTTGCTGCTGCCTCCAATGCCATAATTACAGGATTTAATGTCAGGCCGGAGCCCAAGGCGGTTGTACTAGCGGATAAGGAAAACGTTGATATTCGTCTCTACAACATTATTTATGACGCTGTAGCTGACGTCAAGGCTGCGATGGAAGGTCTCCTCGAACCTACACTTAAAGAGCATATCAAGGGGAGGGCAGAGGTCAGGGAGGTGTTCACTATCCCCAAAATCGGGAGCATTGCAGGTTCATATGTTCTTGACGGCACCATATCAAGGTCAAGTACAGGCGTCAGGCTGATACGTGATAATGTTGAGATATATAAAGGCAGGATCGGGTCGCTGCGCCGCTTCAAAGATGATGTCCGTGAGGTTCAGGCAGGTTATGAGTGCGGCATAGGGATTGAGAATTTCAATGACATAAAGGCTGGAGATATAATAGAGGCATTCCTGATAGAAAAGATCGCCGCAAAATTATAAGTTTATTATGCTTGTAGGTCTCTGTACTGTAGAACTTTTTATCCCTGACAGCGGTTCTCTGAAAGGAAAACGGCAGGTTATCAAGAGTATCAAGGACCGGATACGGCAAAAATTTAATGTATCAATAGCTGAGATAGGTGATCAGGACCTCTGGCAGAGGGTAGTGTTTGGAATTGCATGCGTAGGGACTGATAAGAAGTTTATTAACGGGGTGCTGGATAAGATAATAGATCTTATTACAGAAGAACATTCTGTTGAATTGCTGAAACACAATATTGAGTTTGTTTGAGGCTGGCAGATTTGTAATGCACCAGTATAAGCGTACAGACAGGCTTGGTGACCAGATCAGGGCCGAGGTTGCAGATATTATTGCAAGAAAGATAAAGGACCCGAGGATCGGTTTTGTCACTGTAACGTCCGTAGATGTGAGTGAGGACCTAAGACACGCAAAGGTATCAGTCAGCGTGTACGGTGATGAGAAGACACAGGCTGAGACGATGAAAGGGCTTAACAGCGCAGCGGGATTTGTCAAGGGAGAGATAGGCCGGAGGATTAAGATCAAATTTACTCCGGACATAATCTTCAGGCTGGATAGTTCCCTTGAAAAGGCTGCCCACGTACTTGAAATACTGGAGCATATTAAGAAGGATGAAGACAATTGAGCATTGACAGGATAATAGATACATTAAAGAATAAAGAGAGCTTCATGCTGACGACCCACATGAATCCTGAGGGTGACGCCATTGGCTCGACGCTTGCGCTTGCGCTTGCGTTGTCGTCAATAGGAAAGAAGGTAACGGTCAATACGGCTGATCCTGTACCTGGAGTTCTAATGTTTCTCCCTTCGAGTGAAAAGGTTCAGCAGGTCAAAACGGTTGACGGCCGCTTTGATGCCGTAATAGTCCTCGACTGCGGCGACCTTGAGAGGGTTGGGTTCTTAAAAAAAGATAACATACCGGCAGACACCCTGATTAACATTGACCACCACAAGACCAATCTCGGTTTTGGTACAATGAACCTCGTGAAAGAGGCGGTTGCATCAGCAGATATTGTCTATACCATCATAAAGAAAATGGGTATACCGGTTACTCCTGATATCGCCGTCTGTATCTATACCGCAATAATGACTGAGACAGGTTCATTCAGGTATTCGAATACCTCTGCCCACACCCTTAAGGTGGCAGGTGAAATGATCAGATATGGCGCTGACCCGGCAGCGATTGCTGATAATGTGTTTAATAGAAACAGCATGGGCAGGATAAATCTGCTGGGGCGGGTGCTGTCTACGCTTAAATTAAGTTCGGATGGGAAGATTGCATGGATTACTGTGCTTGAAGAGATGTTCAGGGAGACCGGGACTACAAAAGAAGATACTGAAGACATGATAAATTATCCACGTTCCATAACCGGCGTTGAGGTGGCGGCCTTGTTCAGGCAATCGGGCAATGACTGGAAGTTGAGCTTCAGGTCCAACGGGAGGGTTGACGTTGCATTGGTTTCACTGGAGTTTGGCGGCGGAGGACACAGCATGGCAGCAGGCTGTTTATTAAAGGGACCGCTTGAGGAGGTCAGGGAAAAAGTTTTAGGGAAGGTGGCTGAGGCTGTTGGAAGGATTGATTATAATAAATAAGCAAAAAGGCTGGACATCGCATGATGTGGTGGCCAGGTTACGCAGTGTGTTATCAGTACAGAAGATAGGTCACACAGGTACGCTTGATCCGGATGCAACTGGAGTCCTTACAGTGTGCATAGGGAGGGCGACAAGGCTTGCTCAGTACACGAATGAGTCTGACAAAGAGTATAAGGTTGTCATGAGGTTGGGAATACGAACTGATACCCAGGATGCAACCGGCAGGGTAACCGGGGAAACAAAAGACTTTACAATAGGCAGGGAAGAGATAGAAGAGGCCTTCAGGAAGTTTACAGGCAGGATTAATCAGGTTCCTCCCATGTACTCGGCAGTTAAAATCAAAGGTGTACCTCTTTATCGTCATGCACGCAGGGGAAAAGAAGTTGAAAGGCAGGCGCGTGAGGTCGTTATTTCAGGAATAAGGCTCCTTGAATACTCGGGAGCATTTGTAACATTTGAGGTGACTTGTTCAAAAGGTACATATATACGGACTCTGTGCGCAGACATTGGTGATTTTATCGGTGTTGGCGCTCATATGTTCAGCCTTCAGAGGACAAGGTCCGGAGAGTTTTCACTAAGGGATTCCGTGACAGTTGAGGAGGCTGAGGCACTGAATCGTGCCGGTAAGATCGAATCAAGGTTGAAGAGTCTTGAGCAGGTGACAGGGTGGATGCCATCCGTAGTAATTAACGATCATGGCTCCTCTCTTGTCAGAGACGGGAGGCCGCTCGGCCTGGATGCGATTGATAAAGTGAAAGGTGAGTTCCGCCCTGACGATGATGTTGCAATAGTAGACTGCAATGGTGTACTTAAGGCTATAGGAAAGGCAGTCTGTGGAAGTGATGAGCCAGGAGGCCATGTCATGGAAAAGGTTTTAAAAATTGAGAAAGTTTTGATATAATCATTCAAATTAGTTCATTCATAGAGGAGGTTGACAAATGAGTCTGGAGAAACAGGAAAAACAAAACATTATAAAGGGATTCAGCAGACATGCGTCTGATACAGGTTCCCCTGAGGTGCAGGTAGCTATCCTGAGCAACAGGATAGCCTATCTTACGGAGCACTTTAAGACACACATCAAGGATCATCATTCACGCAGGGGTCTCTTAAAGCTCGTAAACCAGAGGCGGAGACTTCTTCAGTATCTGCAGCGCATTGACTCCGGCAGATACAAAGATCTTATCAAAAGGCTTGGACTGAGAAAATAGATTACCTTACAGGGGGAACACAATAATGATTCATAAAGTAGATGCTGAAATAGGTGGGAAGACGCTGTCCCTCGAAACAGGGTGGATGGCAAAACAGGCTGACGGCGCAGTAGTTGCGAGGTATGGTGACACTGTTGTATTGTCAACTGCCGTAGCCTCTAAACAGATCAGACAGGGGATAGATTTTCTCCCGCTGACCGTAGACTATCAGGAAAAGTCATATGCTGTAGGCAGAATCCCCGGCAGTTTTTTCCGCAGGGAGGGGAGGCCGACGGAGAAGGAAACTCTTACAAGCAGACTGATAGACCGGCCGTTGAGACCACTCTTTCCAAAAGGTTATTACAATGATACGCAGATTATTTCGTATGTCCTGTCAGCAGATTTCGGCTATTCAACAGATCTGCTTGGAATTACAGCATCGTCTGCGGCCCTTTTTATATCACAGATACCTTTTAATGACCCGGTGGGTGCCGTTCGTGTAGGTTATATCAATGGAGAGTTTATCATTAATCCGGGATTTTGTGAGCTTGACAACAGTGATCTTAATCTTGTGGTTGCCGGCACTCGTAATGCTGTGATGATGGTAGAAGGCGGCGCCAAGATGGTGCCTGAGGAGATTGTTTTAAGAGGCATTGAGCTTGCACATGCTGAGATTCAGAAACTGATTGATGCACAGATTGAGTTGAGGAGACTCATCGGACGTGAAAAGATACCGGTGACAGTCAGCGTCATTAATGAGGGACTTGTTGCAGATATTGAGAAGCTGTCACTTGAGAAAATAGTAGATGCATTGGTTATTCCAAATAAGACACAGCGTCAGGCTACTCTGGATGCTATCCTTGATGAGGTACTCGGCCAACTGAATCCGGAGGGAGCAGAAGGAGAGAAGAGCAGGGATATCAGGACTGTTTTTCACAAGATTGAAAAGAGAGAGATGCGGAGGATGATACTTGCCAAAGGGGTAAGGGCGGATGGCAGGGGGCCTGCAGACATCAGAACAATAACCTGTGATGTCGGGATCCTGCCAAGGACTCATGGCTCAGCCCTGTTTACAAGGGGCGAAACTCAGAGTCTTGCTGTAGTGACTCTTGGTACAGCGGATGATGAACAGTTCGTTGAGGCGCTTGAAGGAGAGTCTACCAAGGCATTTATGCTCCATTATAATTTCCCGCCATTCAGTGTAGGCGAGGCCAGGCAGCTTCGCAGTCCGGGCAGGAGAGAAATAGGGCATGGAGCGCTTGCTGAACGTGCAATAAAACCGATTATCCCAGGCAAAGATGCATTTCCGTACACACTCAGGATTGTCTCAGATATCCTTGAGTCAAATGGATCATCATCTATGGCGACTGTTTGCGGCTCTTCGCTGGCACTTATGGATGCAGGAGTACCCATCACGGCGCCGGTCGCAGGGATTGCGATGGGGTTGATAAAGGAAGGTGACAATATTGAAATATTATCGGATATCCTGGGTGTTGAAGATCATCTTGGCGATATGGACTTTAAGGTTACAGGTACTGCGGATGGTGTGACGGCCATACAGATGGACATGAAGATTGCGGGAATCACTACTCAGGTTATGGGCAGGGCGCTTGAGCAGGCGAGGAAGGGAAGACTGCATATACTTGACAGGATGATTGCGGCAATTGCTGCCCCGAGGGCATCGCTTTCCGCCCATGCCCCCAGGATATTTACTATGAAAGTTAAACAAGGCAGGGTTGGTGAGGTTATAGGGCCAGGCGGAAAGATGATAAGAAGTATTATCGAAAGGACAGGCGTTAAGATTGATATTGATGACTCAGGGTTGATCACAATAGCGTCTACGGATGAAGATGCCGCCAATAAGGCAATTGAGATTATAAGTAAAATTACAGAAGAAGTTGAGGTTGGAAGGATATATCTTGGAACCGTCAGAAAGATTATGGAATTCGGGGCATTTGTTGAGATACTTCCACGTACGGACGGTCTTGTCCATATATCCCAGCTTGCTGATTTCAGGGTGAACAATGTCTCTGATATAGTTCATGAGGGGGATGAAATTATTGTAAAAGTGCTGGAAGTAGACAAGCAGGGAAAGATACGCCTCAGCAGGAAGGATGCGATGAGGGAAAAAGGGATCAAGGATGAAAAGAGCGGCTCGTAGATGCGAAATGCCACTTTTTGCAAAGAGCATCTTGACAACGGCATAAGGGTCGTTGCAGAGCGTATCCCTGCAGTAAAGTCCGTGTCACTCGGCATCTGGGTCTGTGCAGGATCAAGAGATGAACAGGAAAAAGACGCAGGCATATCTCATTTCATTGAGCATATGTTCTTCAAGGGCACTGCACACCGCACTGCACATGACATTGCCCTTGAGATAGACTCGCTCGGCGGCGAGCTGAATGCCTTTACAACCCGGGAGACAACTACATTTTACGTAAAGGTCATTGATGAACACCTTTCCAGGGGTATTGAAATCATCTCAGACCTCTTTCTTCACTCTTCCCTTGCCAGAAAGGATATGGAGAAGGAAAAACAGGTTGTTCTCGAAGAATTAAAAATGGTCGAGGATGATCCTGAGGACTATATTCATGATATGCACTCAAGGCTTGCCTGGGACGGTAACCCTCTTGCGAGGCCTATTGTCGGAAGCGTTGATACGATTCAGGGCATAAGCCGCAACAGCATGCTTGATTATATAAAACGTCATTATCATCCCTCCGACATTATCATATCTGCAGCAGGAAATTTCGAATTTACAAACCTTCTGAATCTGTTAAACAAGAGTCTGGGTAAATTAAGGCGTACTGTTAAAGAGAACAGGCGGGACAAGCCGGAGCTTAAGAACGGTATAGTTGTAAAGAATAAGAGTATTGAGCAGATTCACCTGTGCCTCGGCACTCTCGGACTCCCCCAGAATGACAGGAAGAGATATGCCTTATATGCCCTGAATTCAATACTTGGCAGCAGTATGAGCTCGAGGCTGTTTCAGGAGGTGAGAGAGAAACGCGGGCTTGTGTACAGCATATATTCATATCTCTCATCTTTTACAGACAGCGGGCTTATAAATATCTATGCAGGCACCAGTAAGGAGTCTCTGTCTCTGGTTCTTGAACTTGTGATGAAAGAGATAAAGAGGATCTGCAGGGACGGGATCTCGAGGAAGGAGATGAACAGGGTAAAGAATCAGATGAAGGGTAATCTGATGTTAGGCCTTGAGAGTACGAGCAACCGTATGAGCCGTATAGCCCGTGATGAAATTTACTCCGGAAGGTTTTATACACCTGATGAAATTATAGGTGAGATAAACAGGATTACGCCTTCACAGATTCAGTCGCTTGTAAATGACCTGTTCAAGTCTGAATACCTCTCCCTTGCGATTCTTGGTCCTGTCAAGAAAGATGTCGTATCAGAAGATCTGCTGATAATCTGAGAAATCAGTTGCAGAAAGAAAATTGTCCCTGAAAAATGACTGCCAGTTTGATGACGCAATGGGTGCAGATGCGGATGATATATTTGCACGGATGGAGTATGCGACTGACACAGGATGATAATTGGAGTTGAGGCAGACTTTGAGATAAGAGACATGCACGCTGGTCCGACGGACAGAAGGACATGGACAGTCGTTGATTTGATGTATCAACCGAGTGACAGACGTGAATTCAGCGCCGGCTATGGAATAGAAGATATAAATGATGCATCTAATGTTGTGTGGTTGAAAGTGGAACAGCAGTTTTAAGAATGTTCGAGATGGATAGTTTTGGCTGGGGGACGAGGGCTCGAACCTCGATAGACAGATCCAGAGA
>JADZCV010000038.1 GCA_020851375.1 Nitrospirota bacterium
GATACTTCTCACCATACTGCTCTTCTTTATTGTTCTCCGACATGATTGATCCCCCCTTTGTTATCTCCAGGATCATCATGTCATATCAGGTAAATCAGGGGAAGATGGGGTTAATTAAACGCTTACGGGTATGCCTCATTTTCATACCAGACCTTGAGGATTTCCTCCCTTTCTTTGTCTTTTAAAATCCTGACGCCCACCCGCTCGTCTATCCCTTCAATGGAACATCGCACATTAGAAAGTACGGATTCCTCTACAGGCTGGGCATCGAGCTTGAGAAGAAATACCTGGTCTTCGTTTATGTCGGAGCCTTCACGGGGTTCAGAATAAATTATGGAAGGCCCGCCTGTAGAAAAGGTAAAAGTTTTTTGACCTGTGAGATCTTTATTCGAAAGAGTTTTGATGCCGGGTTTGAGATTGAACTCGCAGACAACACCTGCAGGAAGATCCCTGTCAAAGTCATACTCCCAGTTTTTCCCGTCCATCCAGCGGCCATTACCTTTTTCAAGACATTTGATATCAAAAGGCCCCTCGACAAAGGGGTCCCCAAAAGTGACCATCTGTTCTGAGAAACGAACACTTACCTGTCTAACCCCTTTTACCACACCCTGCGGGTTGAAGAATTCAACCCCTGGCCCTTCTGCGCTTGCTAACCCAATGTTAATAAAGAAGCTCAAAAAAATCACTTGCAGGATTCTGAATTTCATAGTATCCCCCTACACATAATGGATTTATGATATCTGATCGACTATAACACAAGATGGCACTGAGGGTCATTAAGATGATGAGCCATTTTGACTGAACTTCTGTTATCAGTCAACATTACTTACATGCAGGATTATTGGACTTAATAAATGAAACAAAGTATTATAACCATCTATGAAAATGCCTGAATTGCTTGCCCCTGCAGGGGATATTGAAAAACTAAAGACAGCCATACATTACGGCGCTGATGCGGTCTATTTTGGTGACTCCAGATTCAGCCTCAGGGGCAGGGCGCGGAATTTTTATCCTGAGGAATTGATGCGTGCGGTTACCTATGCTCACGACCATGGTGTCAGGGCATATGTTACTGCAAATATATTTCCGCACAACCCTGACCTGGCCGGTATTGAAGAACATATAGATGTCCTTAAAGAGGCACGGCCTGATGCAGTGATTATCTCAGACCCGGGCGTCTTTATGATGTTTAAGAAAAAGGCCCCTGAGATAGACATCCATATCAGCACACAGGCAAATATCACAAACAGCAAGGCTGCGTTATTCTGGGAAGACCTCGGGGCAAAAAGGCTTGTGCTCGCAAGGGAGTTGTCTTTTGATGAGATTAGGGAAATCAGGCAAAACACGGCTCTTGAGCTCGAGGCCTTTGTACACGGGTCAATATGTATATCCTATTCCGGCCGGTGTTATATAAGCAGCTTTCTTTCGGACAGGAGCGCTAATTCAGGTGAGTGCACCAATTCCTGCAGATGGGAATATTCACTGATGGAAGAGAAAAGACCGGACGAGTATTTTCCGGTATTTGAAGATGAGAGAGGGACATATCTCATGAGCTCAAAGGACCTCTGCATGATCGAACATCTGCCCCTGCTGGCAGAGGCAGGGGTAGACAGTTTTAAGATTGAGGGACGGATGAAGGGGATTAATTACGTTGCGGGTGTTGTGAAGACTTACAGGGAGGCCATAAATAAACTTGTTCCCGGCGCTGTAGCATACGAAGTTGAAGAAAGATGGCTCCGGGAGCTCGCTATGTTCAGCAGCAGGGGATACACAACAGGCATGTTTTTAGGGAAACAGCCTGATGCGGATTATAATTTCGATGGTACGTCATACAGGATGAGCCACGAACTGGTGGGAGTTATAAAAGATATAGATGGTTCAGTTGCAAAGGTTGAGTTGAGAAACAGGCTTGATGCAGGCGACCCTCTGGAGTATTTAACCCCGGGCCTTGAAGATGAAGTGTTCGCCGCTGATGAAATGAAAACTGCCGGTGGCACGGCGATTATATCAGCAAGAAATGAGGATTTAATTTATATGCAGGTACCACAGGGCGTCAGAATAAATGATCTGATACGGCGGGAAAAGCAATGCAGACCTTGACTGATTAACTTTATTGGCTATAATGTCATATATGACATTTAAGCAATTATACAAGAATCAGGATAAAATCCTAAAAAAGATATTTGACAGGGAAAAGGATGTCTTTCCCGGAGCACGCGTTATCCTTGTGGGTGGTACCGCCCTTTCCAGATGTTACCTGCAGCACAGGGCATCATATGACCTGGACTTCTTTGTAAACACCCGCTTCGATCCTGCTGTGGTCCAGCGCAGGCTCGCCGGCGCCGCCATCGGGCTTCGGATGGCCGAGGTTGTCCATGACCCTATGTTTGCGACAGAGCTTCATGGAGTGGCCGATATCAAGGGCGAACCGCTTCGGATAAGTATTGTCGAGGACATATATGCTGACATGTTTCCAATTACTTCAGTTGGCGGTATTAGAACCGAAGTCATCGAGGGGCTTTATCATCGCAAGATAAGAACCGTCACGGGTTCCGGAGAAGGCGCCATCTCATCAACAGGACGAACTGTACATGCCGGGGCAAGACAGACGGCAAGGGACATCTTTGATTTATATGTATTAAGCAGGGAGATAAAACCTCTCATGGAGTTCGTAAGGGAAATTAATGAGCATGGGGCCGCCGTGCCGGAAGCATTGCTCATAAGCGGGATCAGGAAAATGCCCTGGATTGAATTGATGGATGAATTTGAGATGATCCAGAAGGCCGGCAGGTACGCTGATATAAAGGCCTTTGATATCAAACGCTACTTCGATGAGGTGTTGAGATGACTGACAGGACCATAATTCTCAGATCCGCTTTCTGGAGCGGTCAACTAACCTATAGAAAGTGGAGAGGGATTATCCGCAGAGGGCCGGAGGGACACATGCGGGTCTTTGTCCAGTCGTTTCTTCACCTTCCCATGGACTGGCTGCTTACGGAAATAGGCGACGAGAAGTTCATTTCCATTTGGACGGAGATAAGGGAAGGATTTGACGAAAAGTCACCGTTTGATAAAACGGTCCTTGACGCATGGGATGCTATATGGGGTGTAATGGCTGCAGGAGACTCACAATATCCCGTTAGCAGTGAGGTATCCCGCATGCCCAGGATGCGGCGCAAAGTTCTGAAGACTATAGTCCAAAACCCTGGGATAACCATATACGACGTTGCAAAGAAACTTCAACGTGATTACAGCAGGGTGCTGAAGGATATACAACTTCTTTCTGAAATGGGCGAGATCGAAATAAGGCCGGACCCAAAATCCGTCAGGAAGGCGAAACAACTTCTGCCAACGCGGTCAATAAATTCCGTATTACAACAGGCGTCACGTAAAAACGGCCGTTCTAATTAATCCAGACTCTTGCCTTGCGAAGAACTGAAAGCCCGTCAAAATGCGTATAGGTGTTGAACCTCGCATCCATGCCCCTCTGTACACACAGGCACACAGGCACACAGGCAACGGAACCTCAGTATCTCAGACACCCTGTGCAAGGTTAATCCCGCCGAGCCTCGTGCACTCAAGCGTCATGGCACGGATAAGGTATACTCACTTACCTGGCCACTGCTTGCCCCCCGCCTCCGGTATCCGCATCTTCACTTCAGGCAAGCCCTTCCACCCGACAACCCTGATCCCTTTATGCAGGTAAGAGGCGTCTCCGCCGTAGATCAACATCGGGTTTACCGCCAGATCACCGGATAGAGCCATCCATTTCTCCAAACCTGCAAAAAAATCCCGGGCCACAGTTGCGCCCGACTTTATCTCGACTGGAATCAGCAGCGCCCCCTGTTCGATGATCACGTCCAATTCATTGCCGTTGCTGTCCCGCCAAAAATAGATGCCAGGCCGCTCACCGGAATTGAGGCGCAATTTCATCAACTCTGACACAATAAAGGTCTCGAAGATATTTCCCCGGAGCGGGTGTGTCTCCAGATGTTGCGGCGTCTGAATACCCAGCAGCCAGCAAACAAGGCCTGAATCATAAAAATACAGTTTCAGTGCCTTTACAAGGCGTTTGTTGAAATTGGCATGGTGCGGGCGAAGCAGAAACAGGACGTAGCTCGCTTCAAGCACTGAAATCCACGTCCTGGCGGTGTTATGAGTAATCCCGCAATAGGGCGCGAATAGTCTCTTCTGCTCCCCGTGGAATCATGATTCCATGACTACCCAGAAATTATGCTAACTGTCAATTAGTTTGACAAATTACATAACTTGCATCCAGCTCGATGGGTCCACCCCTTTCCCTCCTCCACCGGAATTCGCAAATCTATAGCGCACTGTTTAGACTATCAATCCGCCGGACCGCCTCTTCCAATTCTTCATCACGCTTGGCAAAACAGAAGCGAATCAGGCTGCTGCCATCAGCGCCGTGGAAGAAAGCCTCTCCGGGCACTCCGGCAACACCTGTCTCTGAAAGGAGGTGCATAGCCTTCTCCCTGCCTGTCTCACCAGGCAGGCGGGACACATCGGCAAGGACATAGTAGGCACCCTGGGGGATGTGAGGCGGGAGACCCGCCTTCTGGAGGGCATTACAGATAATGTCACGTTTTACTGCATATTCGGAGGCAAGACCTTCATAGAAGGAGGGTGAAAGTTCCTGCAGTCCCACAGCCACACCATACTGAAACGGTGCCGGGGCGCAGACATATATAAGATCATTCATATAACCTATCATCTCTGTCCATCTCTTATGACTCACACTGTACCCGATCCTCCAGCCTGTTATACTAAAGGTCTTAGACAGTCCGGAAATGGTAATGGTCCGCTCAAACATCCCCGGAATCGTGGCAGGGCTTATGTGACGCCTTCCGTCATAGAGAAAATATTCATAGATTTCATCAGTAAAGACAAACAGGTCATGCCTTATTGCAAACTCTGCAATCTGCTCAAGCTCACTGATGCTAAAGACCTTGCCTGAGGGATTGGACGGCGTGTTAATCATGATCCCCTTCGTCTTCGGAGTAACAACACGCTCGAGGTCCTTCGGATCAAACGTCCAGTCCGGCGGGTGCATGGTCACAAATTTCGGAACCGCCTCAACAGCCATCAGCGTGTTTACATGATAGCCATAGTACGGCTCAAACAGGATCACCTCATCACCCGGGTTCAGCAGGGCAAGACAGGCACAGTAGAATGAGCCAGTAGAACCTGAACTGACAATGATATTATCATCCGGGTCCACCTGCATCCCATTGTAGTCAGCCATCTTCTTTGCTATCGCCTCACGAAGAATGGCAAGCCCGTCAAAACGCGTATAGGTGTTGAACCCCGCATC